>NZ_JBAPKY010000041.1:0-32497 GCF_037083785.1 Roseovarius sp. D22-M7 | reverse complement strand
TCGGCGGCCTCTTCCACCGATTTCGAGATCCGCACCCCGCCCGCGTCGCCGGCCCCGGCCTCCTTGAACTTGCCCTTGCCGCGCCCGCCGGCATGGATCTGCGCCTTCACGACCCAGAGCGGCCCGTCCAGCGCCCCCGCAGCCGTCTTCGCCTCCTCGGCCCGCAAAACGACACGCCCGTCCGAGACCGGAGCCCCGTAAGACCGGAGCAGCGCTTTCGCCTGATACTCGTGGATGTTCATGACACTGTCCCATCTTGCTGCGATTGGAACATGTATAGGCACAGAATGCGGGCCGGTTTAAATGATTTTTTGAGGTTTCGGGGTTTTCCGCCGGATTTGCGGCGCTTGTGATCACACGCTCGAAACCTGTGATCACAAGGCGGCACCAAGCGCCGCGCCGAAAGAATCAGGGCCGGGGATGTCCCGGCCCTGCCTTGGATGGCGTCGCGACCGCGCGGTCAGGCCAGCGCCTGGTCGATTTCCTTGCAGGCCGAGACGAGGTCGCGGACCGCGCCGACGGACTTGTCGAACATCGCCTGCTCGTCCTTGTTGAGCGAGATGTCGATGACCCGCTCGATGCCGCCCGCGCCGATCACCGTGGGCACGCCGACATACATGCCCTTCACGCCGAACTCGCCGTTGCAATGGGCCGCGCAGGGCAGCACGCGCTTCTGGTCCCCGAGATAGGCCTCGGCCATCTCGATGCCGGCAGTGGCGGGCGCGTAGAAAGCCGAGCCGGTCTTCAGCAGGCCGACGATCTCGGCGCCGCCGTCGCGGGTGCGCTGCAGGATCGCGTCGAGCTTTTCCTGCGTGGTCCAGCCCATCTTGATCAGGTC
The DNA here is from genome assembly GCF_037083785.1 of Roseovarius sp. D22-M7. Taxonomy (NCBI): domain Bacteria; kingdom Pseudomonadati; phylum Pseudomonadota; class Alphaproteobacteria; order Rhodobacterales; family Roseobacteraceae; genus Roseovarius; species Roseovarius sp. D22-M7. The sequence continues at coordinate 31,659 of NZ_JBAPKY010000041.1, read as the reverse complement.
GGGCAGCGGGATGCCGGCGACGGTGGAATAGCGCACGCAGGGCACCATGGTGTCGCCATGCCCGCCCAGCACGAAGGCCGACACGTCGCGCATCGACACGCCGAATTCCAGGCTGAGGAAATGCCGGAAGCGCGCCGAGTCGAGCACGCCGGCCATGCCGCAGACTTTCTCGGGCGGCAGGCCGGAGAATTTCTGCAGCGCCCAGACCATTGCATCCAGCGGGTTGGTGATGCAGATCACGAAGGCGTCGGGCGCGTTGGCCGCGATCCCCTCGCCCACGGCCTTCATGACCTTGAGGTTGATGCCCAGCAGGTCGTCGCGGCTCATGCCGGGCTTGCGCGGCACCCCGGCGGTGACGATGCAGACATCCGCGCCCGCGATATCCTCGTAGGATTGCGTGCCTTTCAGCTTGGCGTCGAACCGTGCGGAGGGGCCGGATTCCGCGATGTCGAGCGCCTTGCCCTCGGGGGTGCCTTCGGAGATGTCGAAAAGCACGACATCGCCCAGCTCCTTGAGCGTGGCGATATGGGCGAGCGTGCCACCGATCTGTCCCGCGCCGATCAGCGCGATCTTGGGTCTGGCCATTGTCTGTCTCCATCGGTTGAAAATCTGCAGATCGGACTAAAGCGCTTTGGGCCCCCATGCAAGGCTGCTGGCGCGTGGGGCGCGTATGGCCCGCCGGCGGCTTTCGCTGCATCGCGGCAAAAAGCGCTTGAAACTTTGCACCGGGAAATGTCATTTCGGCGCAACATCGTTGCATGCACGCGCATACGGAAAGGTCAGCCCATGGACAGCACGGCGCATCCCTACCGATCGGTTCTCTACATCCCCGGCTCCAAGGAGCGGGCGCTGGACAAGGCGCGCGGGCTGGCGACAGACGCGATCATCTTCGATCTCGAGGATGCCGTCGCCCCCGATGCCAAGGCCGAGGCGCGCGCCACGCTGGCCGAAGCGCTGCGCAGCGGCGGCTACGGCAAGCGCGCCAAGATCGTGCGGATCAACGCGCTGACCACCGCCTGGGGGCTGGAGGATGCCATCGCCCTGCGCGAGGCCGGCGCCGACGCGATCCTGCTGCCCAAGGTCAACAACCCGTCGGATATCGACACCCTGTCGGAGGTGATCGGCCCCGACCTGCCGGTCTGGACGATGATGGAGACCCCGGGCTGCGTGTTCAACGCGCGCGAGATCGCCGCGCACCGGCAGGTGACCGGGCTGGTGGCGGGCACCAACGACCTCAACAAGGACCTCGGCGCGCGGATGCGGGCCGACCGCATGCCGCTGATGACAGCATTACAGCGCATCGTGATGGCCGCGCGCGCGGCACGGGTGGTGGCCATCGACGGGGTCTACAACCGGTTCCGCGACGGCGACGGGCTGAAGACCGAATGCGAGCAGGGCCGCGACCTTGGCTTCGACGGCAAGACGCTGATCCATCCCGCGCAGATCGAGATCGCCAACACCGCCTTCGCGCCCACCAATTCCGAGATTGAACTGGCCGAACGCCAGATTGCCGCCTATGAAGAAAGCCGCGCCTCGGGCCAGGGGGTCGCGGTGGTGGACGGGCAGATCGTGGAAAATCTGCATGCCGTGGCCGCGCAACGCACCCTCGCCCGCGCGCAGGCGATACGGGAAATGGCAGCGGAGTAGCCACCATGGTCAATCTCACCCTCGGGCTGGTCCTCTGGACCGCCGTACATCTTTTCAAGCGGGTGCTGCCCGATCTGCGCGCGCGGATGGGCAATGCCGGCAAGGCGCTGGCCGCCGTGGGCATCCTTGCCGGGCTGGTGCTGATGATCGTGGGCTACCGCCAGGCCGAGGTCGTGAACCTGTGGTTCCCGCCCGCCTGGACGGTGCATGTCAACAACCTGCTGATGCTGGCCGCGGTGTTCCTTTACGGGATGAGCGCGACCAAGGGCCGGCTGCGCGGCGCCATGCGCCATCCGCAGCTGACCGCCGTCAAGGTCTGGGCGGTGGCGCATCTGCTGGTCAATGGCGACCTGGCCTCGCTGATCCTGTTCGGGGGCTTGCTTTTGTGGGCCGGGGCCGAGGTGGCGGTGATCAACCGCTCCGAGACATGGGTCCGACCAGAGCCGGGCCCGGCCAGCAAGGACATCATCCTCGTCGGCATCACCATCGTGGCGTTCCTCGCGATGACCTGGATCCACAACTGGCTCGGCGTCTGGCCGTTCCCGGGGTAAGCACATGAAACTGTACAGGTTCCTGACCGCCGACGACACGTCCGAGTTTTGCCACAAGGTGACCGACGCTCTCAACAAGGGCTGGCACCTGCATGGCGGGCCGACCTACGGCTTCGACGGCGCCAATGGCGTGATGCGCTGCGGGCAGGCCGTGGTGAAGGAAACCGAGGGCACGTATTCGCCCGACATGAAGCTTGGGGACCAGTAGATGAAGACCAATCCCGGCCGCTTCTTCGAGGATTACAGCCTCGGCGAGGTGATCCGTCACGCGGTGCCGCGCAGCGTGTCGGGCGGCGAGCGGGCGCTTTACCACGCGCTCTATCCGGCGCGCCACGCGCTTTATTCCTCGAACGAGTTCGCGCGGGCCTCGGGACTGCCCGACAGTCCGATCGACGATCTGGCGGCGTTCCACATCGTGTTCGGCAAGTCGGTGCCCGACATCTCGCTGAACGCCGTCGCGAACCTGGGCTATGCCGAGGCGCGCTGGCGGCACCCGGTCTATCCCGGCGACACGCTGCGCAGCGAATCCGAGGTGATCGGGCTGAAACAGAACTCGTCGGGCAAGACCGGCGTGGTCTATGTGCGCACCACGGGCCTCAACCAGCACGACCTGCCGGTGATGGAGTTCGTCCGCTGGGTCATGGTGCGCAAACATGACGAGGCCGCCCCCGCCCCCGAACCGGTGGTGCCGGACCTCGCGGCGGCGGTCGATCCCGGCGCCCTGGTGGTGCCTGCCGGCCTCGATTTCACCAATTACGATTTCGGGCTGGCGGGCGATCCGCACCGGGTGGGCGATTACGAGATCGGCGAGGTGATCGACCATGTCGATGGCGTGACCATCGAGGAAGCCGAGCACATGATGGCCACGCGCCTGTGGCAGAACACCTCGAAGACGCATTTCGACGTGACGCCGCGCGAAGACGGCAAGCGGCTGATCTATGGCGGGCACGTGATCTCGATGGCGCGGGCGCTGTCGTTCAATGGCCTCGCCAATGCCCAGATGATCGCCGCGATCAACGCAGGATCACACGCCAACCCGTGCTTTGCCGGCGACACCCTGCGCGCCTGGTCAGAGGTGCTGGACCGCGCCGAGACAAGCGCGCCGGGCGTCGGCGCGCTGCGCCTGCGGCTGGTGGCCACGAAGGGCGGCGAGGCGTTCACCCTCAAGGACGCGGCCGGCAAGTACCTGCCGCACGTGCTGCTGGATCTCGATTACTGGGTGTTGATGCCGGTCTGAGGCTCAGAGACGGCCCAGGATTTTGCGCAGCCCCGGCTCCTCGACCTTCGAGGCCGCCTTGCGGGCGGTCATCCAGGTGCGCTTGCGCTCTTTCGCCTCGGGAAATTTGGCGTGCAGGTCGCTCTTGCGCAGGCGCACTCTGTAAAGATGCACGGTCAGCCGCAGCTTGCGCCCGTCCTTCAGCCGCTTGATGTAGTCGAACTGCCCGGCAGGACTGGCCTCGGCGGGATCGACGCGCACGCCGGCCTCTTCCCAGGCCTCCTGCATGGCCGCGCCGGCGGCGCTGCGGCCTTCCATCGGCCAGCCCTTGGGCACCACCCAGCGGCCGCTTTCGCGGCTGGTCACCAGCAGAACCTCGGTCTGACCCCTGCGTTTTCGCCAGCAAAGCGCGCCGACTTGCATGTCATCGGCATCGGCGGAGACGGGGGGGACAACGAGAGTGGCGTCCCCGCCTGGGGGAAATGACCGGTTCATCATGTATCTGCTCTGACTCATTAACATTTTTTATAATCGCAGCATATGACAAACGGGTAAAGAACGCAATTCAGGATCGGTTTCGCGGCTTGGCGCGCAGAGTGGGATCGGCGGCGGTCGGATCCTCGGGCCAGGGATGACGCGGGTAGCGGCCGCGCATGTCCTTGCGGACGTCGGCGTAGGACGACGCCCAGAAACCGGGAATGTCCGTGGTGGTCTGCACCGGCTTGCCGCCCGGCGACAGAAGCGTGACACGCAGCGGCGTGCGCCCCACCACCGGGTGCGTGGTCTGGCCGAACATCTCCTGCAGGCGCAGGGTGATCTCTGGCGGGTCGGTGCCGTAATCCACGGGGATCCTGCGACCCAGCGGCGTGGTGAAATGCGCCGGTGCGAGACGGTCGAGCGCCTGCATCTGCTGCCATGAAAGCTGCGCGCGCAGCGCCTCCAGCATGTCGAAGCGCCTCCAGTCCTGCGCGGTGGTCACGCCGGCGAGATAGGGCAGCAGCCACGTCTCCAGCGTCTCCATCAGCGCGGCCTCCGACAGGTCCGGCAGGTCGGGGATTGCATCGCGGCATAGCGCAACCCGCGCCGCGAAGCGCCGCGCGGCGTCGGTCCAGACCAGCCCCAGCTCGCGCACACCGTCGAGCATCGCGCGCGCCAGCGCGTCCTGCGGGGCGTCCGTCCAGTGCCGATCATCGAGGACCAGCGCCCCGAAGCGTTCCTGCTGGCGGGCGGTCACCCGGCGGGCGCGCCGGTCCCACCGGCAGATGTCGTGCCAGCCGATCTGACCCGCGTAGAGGCTTCGGATCTCGGCCTCGGTGATGCGGATCGCCTGGCGTATGCGCGCCTCGCGCGGATCGCCGTCGAGGTCCGTCGCCACGATCAGCCGCGCGCCGGCCAGCGGGTCGCCCTCGGGCATAGCGGCCCCCTTTCCGCCCGACAGAACGTAGCGCGGCGCCTCGCCCTTGCGGCGCAGCCCGATGCGGTCGGGATAGGCCAGCGCGGCCATCTCGGCGGCGCTCATCGCGCTTTTGCCGTTCGCCTGCCGGGCAAGGCGCCTCGCTTCGGTGCGGATACGCTCGACCGCGGCGCGACCCGCGGGGTGCGAGCTGCGCTCGGCATCGCCGCGCGGGTCGCGAATGGCGTCCAGCCGCAGCGACAGGTCCACCGGGGCGCCGCGCCCCAGCGGATCGCGGTCGGCCAGAAGCGCCGCAAGCTCGGCGCCCCCGGGTCCGGCCCGCGCCAGCATATGCGCGAGGCGCGGATGCAGCGGCAGGCCGGCCAGCACCCGCCCGTGATCGGTGATCAACCCGCGCGCATCCAGCGCCCCCAGCATTCGCAACAGCGCCTGCGCCTCGGCATAGCTGCCGGGATTGGGCGGCGTCAGGAAGGGCAGATCGGCGGGATCCGCCCCCCAGAGCGCGAGTTCCAGCGCCAGCCCGGCGAGGTCCGCAGCCTCGATCTCGGCCGGGGGGAAGGGGTGCAACGCTCCCTCCTCGCCGCGCGTCCAGAGCCGGTAACAGATGCCGGGCGCCACCCGCCCGGCGCGCCCGGCGCGCTGCGTCGCCTCGGCGCGGGTCACGGGCTCGGTCACCAGCCGCGACATGCCGCTGCCGGGGTCGAACCGCGCGCGCCGCGACCGGCCGCCATCCACGACCACGCGGATATCCTCGATCGTCAGCGAGGTCTCGGCGATGGCGGTGGCGAGCACGATCTTGCGACCTTGGGTGCAGGGCGCGATGGCCGCGCGCTGCGCGGCGAACTCCATCGCGCCGAACAAGGGGCGCAGATGGCAGTCCTCGGGCAGGCGACCGTTCAGCCGCGCCTCGACGCGGCGGATCTCGCCCTCGCCGGGCAGAAAGACCAGCACGCCGCCTTCCGTCTCGCCGACCGCATCGGCGACGAGATCCGCCAACGCATCCTCGAAGCGCGCGCCCTTGCGCCGGGGCCGGTCGAGCCAGCGGGTCTCGACCTCGAAACTGCGCCCCTCCGAGGTGATCACCGGCACATCGCCCATCAGCCGCGCCACCGGCTCGGCATCCAGCGTGGCCGACATCGCCAGCAGCACCAGGTCCTCGCGCAGGGCGCCGGCCACCTCCAGACACAAGGCAAGCCCCAGATCGGCGTTGAGCGAGCGTTCGTGAAACTCGTCGAAGATCACCGCACCCACGCCGGGCAGATCGGGATCGGACTGGATCATCCGCGTCAGGATACCTTCGGTCACCACCTCGATCCGGGTCGCGCGCGCCACCCGCGCCTCGCCGCGGATGCGGTAGCCGACCGTCTCGCCCACGCGCTCGCCGAGGGTGTCGGCCATGCGTTCTGCCGCCGCGCGGGCGGCCAGACGCCGCGGCTCGAGCATGACGATCCGGCCCGGCACCAGGCCTGCCCGCCAGATCTCCAGCGGCACCACCGTGGTCTTGCCGGCCCCGGGCGGGGCCTGCAGCACCGCCCGCCCGCGCCCGCGCAGGGCATCGATCAGCTCGGGGATCGCATCATGGATGGGCAGGCCGTCTTGCATGGCCCGGACTATCGGCCAGACACGCGCGATTGGCCAGAGCGGCGCGCAGGCACCTCGATTTCATCTTTCCAAAAATACTCGAAACTCCTGCGACCGCCGCAGGCGGGCCGTCTTGGACAAGGCGCCGGGCGGCCCGGTCTGGACATTCGCGCGCGTCCCAAGGCATGAAGGTCGCCGTGAGATAGGCAACCTGGTGAGCGCATGGATATCGAAGAGCTGAGCAAGCGGATCGTCTCCGGCGATCGCCGGGCGCTGGCAAGGGCGATCACCCTGATCGAAAGCGGGCGCGCCGATCACCGTGCCCAGGCATCCGGCCTGATGGAGGCGCTGAAGGATACCGGGCGCGAGGCGATCCGCGTCGGCCTGTCCGGGACGCCCGGCGTGGGCAAATCCACCTTCATCGAGACCTTCGGCCTGATGCTGACCGGCGACGGGTTGCGCGTGGCGGTGCTGGCCGTCGATCCCAGCTCGGCACGGTCGGGCGGCTCGATCCTCGGCGACAAGACGCGGATGGATCTGCTCAGCCGCGATCCCAACGCCTTCATCCGGCCCTCGCCCAGCCGCTCGCACCTGGGCGGCGTCGCGCGGCGCACCCGCGAGACAGTGACCCTGTGCGAGTCCGCCGGGTTCGACGTGGTGCTGATCGAGACGGTGGGCGTCGGCCAGTCCGAGACGGTGGTCGCCGAGATGTCGGATCTCTTCGCGCTGCTGCTGGCGCCGGCGGGCGGCGACGAATTGCAGGGCGTCAAGCGCGGTATCATGGAAATGGCCGACATCATCCTCGTCAACAAGGCCGATGGCGATCTGAAACCGGCGGCGATGCGGACCTGTTCGGATTATGCCGGCGCGCTGCGGCTGTTGCGCAAGCGGCCACAGGACCCCGAGGGTTTTCCCAAGGCGACCTGCGTCTCGGCGCTGCAGAACGAGGGGCTGCGCCCCGCCTGGGACGAGATGACGACGTTGATCGAGTGGCGCTGCGCGCATGGCCATTTCGCCGCGCGCCGGGCGGCGCAGGCGCGCTACTGGTTCGGCGAGGAGGTGCGGCACGCGCTGCTGGCACGGCTCGACACGCCCCAGGCCCGCGCCGCGATGGAGGATTACGCCGCCCGCGTGGCGCGCGGCGACATCACGCCGGCGGTCGCCGCCGCGGAATTGCTCGACCGGCTTTAAGGCTTGCGCGGCCGGTGGGCATAGACGCCCTCGGGCAGGTCCAGCGCCGCGCCCAGATCGCGCAACTGCGTGGGCGACAGCGTGATCCGCAGAACGCTGTCGGTGCGCGGATCGTATTGCTCGACGGTGACGCACTCCTCGAAGGCGTTGACGATCACGTCCTCGCCCAGCGGCGCCGGCCCCTCGTCCACGAGGGTGATCACGGTGGCGTCGAAATCGTGCTCGATCGAAAACATGCCTGCCAGCCTAAACGCATGGCGGGTCTTTGCAAGGGGGCGCGCTCCGCGCCGGAAAGAGCTTTTTCGTACGTGAAAGCCTGCTAGAACGGGGAGAACGGCAAGCACGGGGGGAAGCACGCGATGCGCTGGATCTACATTCTCGGACTGGTGGTGCTGACCGGCTGTGTCGCGACGACCGGGCCCGCACCCCAGCAGCGGCAGGCCGCGCGCGCAACGCCCGAGATGCCGACCCGCGCCGAGGTGCAGCGATTCCTGACCGTGATGCGCCGCGTGGAGCCGGTGGCGGAGCGCGAGTGTCGCAACCGCGCGCCGCGCAGCAATTGCGATTTCCGCATCGTGGTGGATGACCGCCCCGGCCAGCAGATCAACGCCTACCAGACGCTGGATCGTTCTGGGCGGCCGATCATCGCCTTCACGCTGCCGATGATCGCCGCGGTGCGCAACGCCGACGAACTGGCCTTCGTGATGGGCCACGAGGCCGCGCATCATATCGAGGGGCATATCCCGCGCCAGCAGCAGAACGCGGCCGCCGGCGCGATACTTCTCGGCGGGCTGGCCTCCTTGAGCGGTGCGAGCCAGGGCGTGGTCGACCAGGCGGTGGATATCGGCGCGGGCGTGGGCGCGCGCAGCTATTCCAAGCGCTTCGAGCTCGAAGCGGACGCGCTGGGCACGGTGGTCACGCACCGGTCCGGATATGATCCGCTGCGCGGGGTGGATTTCTTCACGCAGATCCCCGATCCGGGCAACCGTTTCCTGGGCACCCATCCGCCCAATGCCGACCGCGTCGCAATCGTGCGGCAGGTTGCGGCGGGATTGTGACGCCATGCGCGCCGCGCCGCGTTTTTGACGCAGATCAAGGCGGCGCGGCGGCACGGCTTGCAAGGTCATCTTCGAGACAAAGGAGAGATGGCATGCAAAATCGCGCGACCCTGAAACATCACGCCGATCTGGTGGACCGGATGGCGAATATCCAAGGCCTCGATCTGGAAGAGCGGATTATGGCCGGCGCGATGCGCCCCGACGAGTTGAGCGATGCGGTTCTGGCCTGCACCGGCTGCGCCTCGGCCGATGGCTGCGCACAGTGGCTGGACCGCACCGAATCGGCTGAAAAGACACCGGATTACTGTCGCAATGCAGAACTTTTCTCGCGGCTGAGGCTCGACAGGCGCTGACTGGCGCGCCGCGTGATCCGTCACAACCCGGCGGAAAGTGCCGTCGCGATGCCCATGAAGAAACAGGCGCTGGCCACGGCGACGAAGCCGTGCCAGATCGCGTTGGCGAATCGCAGGCTTTCCCACGCGTAGAAGATCACGCCGGCCATGTAGGTCAGACCGCCCGCCAGGAAGAGCACGAGGCTGGCGACCGGCACGATGGCGATCAACGGGATAAACAGCGCGATCCCGATCCAGCCGAGCGCCACGTAGGGCAGCCATCCGCCGTTGATCTGCCCGGGCTTCGCCATGATCTTCGTTACCGCCCCGAACAGGGCCAGAACCCAGACGAGGGCGAGGATCACATAGCCGAAGGCCGTGCCCAGGAATACGCTGAGCGGGGTGAAGGTGCCCGCGATCTTGACATAGATCGCGGCATGATCGAGGCGCCGCAGGATCGGCCGCGCCACGGTATGCGCGTAGAGGTGATAGGCCCCCGACGCCCCGAGCATCAGCAGGAGGGCGGCCGAGTAGACGATGGTCGAGGCCAGCGTCACCCCGTCCATCCGCAGCGCCCACATCGCGAACATCACCGACACGCCGGTCACCGCCGAGATGAAGCCCGCGACATGGATGGCGCCATCGGCCAGCCGTTCCGCCCGGGAATAGTTTGGATAAGGCTCTGTCATGTCCCTAGCATGCGCCCCGAATGTTAAGATCTCAAGAATGCCGTCACGGCGTGACATCGCGGGGCGCACGGCCTTCGCGCGCGAGGTGCCGGGCGTAGAGGCGCGGTGCGAGGATCCGCTCGTAGATCAGGCCGGCGGCATGCCGCAGCCCCGGCAACGACACGATCCGCGCCAGCCAGGCGTAGCGCGGCATCGCCCGCCAGAGGGCGAGGAATGCCGCGACACCGGACAGAACGCGACCGTCTTGACGCACATGCAGGCGCTTGGCCGCCGCATCCGCGTCCACGCCCCAGCGGTCGAGATCATCGGCATTGAGGTCGTGAAACGCGATCGGCAGACGCTGCGCCTCGGCATAGCCTTGGTAATGCTCGATCTCGGCGCGGCAGACCGGGCAGCGGGCGTTGTACAACACTTCGGTTTGCGTGGTCATGAAAGAACTCTCCTTTTGACTGGAGGATAGCGCGCGCGCTCTCCTTGGCCAGCCCGCAGACCGCGCCCGCGGCAATGTCCGCGCAGGCGGCGCGGTTTATTTGCCCGTCCCGTCTTTCACCCCCCGCTGCGGGGCGCTACGCTGCGCGCGACCACAAGAGGAGACGGGTCTTGTCAGAGCTTATCCTGGTGCGGCACGGGCAAGCCAACCGCCACGCGACCGACGAGGCGGGGTATGACCGGCTGTCGCGCCTCGGCGCGCAGCAGGCCGAATGGCTGGGCGCGCATTTCGCGCAGACCAACCCGCATTTCGACCACGTGATCACCGGCACGCTGCACCGGCAGACCGGCACCGCGACCAACATGGGTTACACCATTACCGAGCGCGACGACCGCCTCAACGAGCTGAGCTATTTCGCCATCGCCAAATCCGCCGAGACGTTGCACGGCATTCCCGCCCCGGTCGATGCCAACGAATACGCGCGCTACCTGCCGCAGGTGATGGGGCACTGGGCCCGCGGCGAGCTGGCCGACGTGCCCGAGACCTTCGAGCAGTTCACGACCCGGATCACCGGCCTTGTCGACGAGGCCCGCCACCTGCCCGGGCGCAAGCTGATCGTCACCTCGGGCGGGGTGATCGGGCTGGTGATGCGCCATACGCTGGGCCTCGACATCCCCAGCATGTCGAAGGTCATGCTGCAGGTGATGAACAGCTCGCTGCACCGGATGGACCACGCCCATGACACGCTGATGCTGGGCACGTTCAACGCCACCCCGCATCTCGACCTTCCCGACCGGGCGCATGCCCGGACATTCATCTGAGGCAAAGGAGCTAGCCGTCATGAAACTCTATTATGCCAAGGGCACCATCGCCACCGCCGCGGCGATCACGCTTCACGAGGCCGGCCTCGATTTCGAGCCGGTGCGCGTGAATTTCAGGACCGCCGAGCAGACCAAGCCCGACTACCACGTCATCAACCCCAAGGGCCGCGTGCCCGCGTTGGTCACCCATCAGGGCATCCTGACCGAGACCGGCGCAATCCTTGAATACATAGCCGATATCGCGCCCGAGGCCGGGCTGCGCCCCGCGGATGCCTTCGCCGCCGGCCAGATGCGCGCGGCGATGTACTACATCGCGTCGACCATGCATGTGAACCACGCCCACGGACCGCGCGGCAGTCGCTGGGCCGACACCGAAGGCGCGATCGCCGACATGAAGGCCAAAGTGGCCGAAACCATGACCGACAGCGCGCACCACGTCGAGAGCCACGTGCTGACCGGGCCTTACGTGCTGGGCGAGACGCTGTCGCTGGCCGATCCCTGCCTCTACGTCGCCTGCGGCTGGCTTGAGGGCGACGGGGTGCGCGTGGCCGAATTCCCCAGGATCACCGCCTTTCTCGAGGCGATGAACGCCCGCCCGTCGGTGGCGCGGGTCATCGCCGACGGCATGGCCTGAGGGGGCGGCATGACGCATCTGTGGGTCCGGGCCGAACAGCGCCACAACGAGGACCGCGTCGGGCTGACCCCCGACGGCGCGGCACGGCTGATCGCCCACGGCATCCGCGTGACGGTGGAAGAGAGCCGCAACCGCGCCATCCCGATAGACGGCTACATCGCGGCGGGCTGCGAGATCGCGCCGGAGAACACCTGGCCCGCGGCGCCCGCCGACGCCATCATCTTCGGCCTGAAGGAATTGCCCGAGGATGGCACGCCCTTGCGGCATCGGCACATCATGTTCGGCCATGCCTTCAAGGGCCAGCATGCCGGGCGCCGGCTGCTGGCGCGGTTCCGTGCCGGGGGCGGTACGCTTTACGACCTGGAATACCTCGTGGACGAGACCGGGCGCCGCGTTGCCGCCTTCGGCTACTGGGCGGGCTTTGCGGGGGCCGCGGTGTCGCTCATGGCATGGGCGGCCCAAGCACGGGGCGGGATCTGTCCGCCGGTGGAGCGCTATACCGGGCGCGAGGCCTTGCTGGACGATCTTGCCGCAGGGCTGGAGGGCAATGCGCCCCCCACGGCGATCGTGATCGGCGCGCTGGGCCGGGTGGGCACCGGGGCCGCCGATCTGTGCGAAGCGATGAGCGTACCGGTGATCCGCTGGGACATGGCCGAGACCGCCTCGGGCGGGCCGTTCCCCGAGATCCTCGATCACGACATCTTTCTCAACTGCATCTTCGCGCGGCCCGGCACGCCGGTTTTCGTGCCGAAATCCGCGCTCGACGCGCCACGGCGGCTGACGGTGATCGGCGATGTCGCCTGCGACCCCGACAGCGACTACAACCCGGTGCCGGTCTACGACGCGGCCACCACCTGGGCGGCCCCCGTGCGGCGGGTACATGACAGCCCGCCGATGGACGTGATGGCGATCGACAACCTTCCATCGCTTTTGCCGGTGGAATCCTCGCACGATTACGCGGACCAGCTTCTGCCGTCTCTGCTGACGCTCGACCGGCTGGACGCGGGCGTCTGGGCCCGCGCCGCGGCGACATTCGAAACCCATGTGAAGGAGGTCTGAGAGATGACAATCCATTGGTGCGGCACCGGCCTGTCGGCCATTCCCGGCCTGCGCCGGCTGATCGCGGCGGGCCATGACGTGACGGTGTGGAACCGCTCCGTGGACAAGGCCCGCGCGGCGGTCGGTGACCTGACCGAGGCCATCCACGCCTTCGATCCCGGCGCGCTCGACGGCGCGCTGCGGTCGGGCGACGTAGTGGTGTCGATGCTGCCCGGCGACTGGCACGTGCCGCTGGCCGAGATGTGCCTCGCCCGCCGCGCGCATTTCGTGTCGTCGTCGTACATTGCGCCCGAGATGCGCGCGCTGGGTTCGGCGGCCCGCGACAAGGCGCTGTGCTTCGTGAACGAGATCGGGCTCGACCCCGGCATCGATCACCTGATGGCGCATCACCTTGTCGCCGCGTACCGCGCCTCGGACGCCTTTGACCCCGAAAACGACCTGTCCTTCACCTCGTATTGCGGCGGTGTGCCGAAGATCCCCAACCCCTTCCGCTACAAGTTCAGCTGGTCGCCGCTGGGCGTGCTGAAGGCTCTGCGCTCGCCCTCGCGGTCGATCCGGGACTTCGAGGAATTCAACGTCGCGCGGCCGTGGGATGCGCTCTCAAGCTACGAGGCGCCGCTGCCAAGCCCTGAGAGTTTCGAGGTCTACCCGAACCGCGATTCCATCCCCTTCATGGCCGAATACGGCTTCGATCCCGACTGGAAGGTCCGCGATTTCGTGCGCGGCACGCTGCGCTTGGGCGGTTGGTCGGAGGCGTGGAAAGACGTCTTTGCCGAGATCGAGACGTTGCAGGGCGACTCGGGCGAGGCCCGGCTGAAGGAGATGTCGGACCAGTTCTGGCGGGACAATGCCTACGGCCCCGGCGAGGCCGACCGCGTGGTGCTGTGCGTCGATCTGAAGGCAGATCGCGGCGGAAAGACCGTCTGGCACCAGACCTACGTGATGGACGCCTGGGGCGACGCGGATGGCACGGCGATGGCGCGGCTGGTGTCGATCCCGCTATCGCTGGCGGTCGAATCGGTGCTGTCGGGCGAGATCGCGCCGGGCGTTACCGCCGCGCCGCACGACCCCGCGCTGGTCGCGCGCTACCTGTCCGAGGTCGGACGGCTCGCGCAGCATCTGCAGGTGGTCGATCACCTCGGCTGAGCATCTTGCAAGGGGCCGTGTCTGGACCCCGTGCCGGCGGTCCGGCGCTCGCCCTTGGTCCGCGGGTGCAAGAAGATCCGTCCACGGCGCCCCATGAAGAAGGGCGCCCCGATGGAGCGCCCTTTTGCTGATCGGCTTGGCCGAACCAGATCACTCGTCTTCGAGCGGCAGCGCCACAAAGCGGGGCTCGCCGGCGCGACGCACCAGCAGCAGGATCGACTTGCGGCCGGCTTCGCGGGCCTCGGCAATGCGGTCTTCGAGACCTCCAAGCGTCGCGACCTGCTTCTGGCCCGCCTCGGTGATCAGGTCACCGGCGCGGACGCCCTTTTCATAGGCCGCCGACAGCTCGTCGACATCCGTGACCACGAGGCCGGACGCGTCGGGCCCCACTTCAAGCTGCGCGCGCAGCTCGTCATTGAGCGGCCGGATCGACAGGCCGAACATGTCCATCTTCTCCGGGCCGGACTGCTCTTGCTGGTTCTGCTGCCCGGCCGGCACGGCGCCCTCGGCGACCTCGCGGCGGCCCAGCGTCACCTTGAGGGTCTGCGTCTTGCCCTCGCGGTTGACGATCACGCGCACGGTCTTTCCGACCTCGGTATTGCCGACGCGGCGCACCAGTTCGCGGGTGTCGGACACCTCGTGCCCGTCGAAGGACAGGATCACGTCACCGGCGCGCATCCCGGCCTTTTCGGCGGGGCCGTCGGGCACGTCGGTCACCAGCGCGCCGCGCGCCTCTTCGAGGCCCATGGCCTCGGCCACGTCATCGGTCACGTCCTGGATGCGCACACCCAGCCAGCCGCGGCGCGTCTCGCCGTATTGCTCGAGCTGGTCGACCACCCGCTTGACGACGTTCGAGGCCATCGAAAAGCCGATGCCGATCGAGCCGCCGGTGGGGCTGAGGATCGCGGTGTTCACGCCCACGACCTCGCCATCGAGGTTGAAGAGCGGCCCGCCGGAATTGCCGCGGTTGATCGCGGCGTCGGTCTGGATGTAGTCGTCATAGGTGCCCGACAGCGCCCGGTTGCGCGCCGACACGATGCCCGCGGACAGCGAAAAGCCCTGCCCCAGCGGGTTGCCCATGGCCAGAACCCAGTCGCCGACCTCGGCGGTGTCGCTGTCGCCGAACTTGACGAAGGGCAGTGCCTTGTCGGTCTGGACCCGCAGAAGGGCGATGTCGGTCTTGGGATCGACGCCCACGACCTCGGCTGCGAGGGTGTCGCCGTTGAAGAACTCGACCTCGATCTCGTCGGCCTTCTCGATCACGTGGTTGTTGGTCACCACGAGACCGTCCTCGGAAATCACGAAACCCGAGCCGAGCGCCGAGGAGCGGCGCGAGCGTTCGCCCCCGTTCCCTTGGGGCATGCGATCGCGGAACTGCTCGAAGAACTCCTCGAAGGGCGAGCCCTCGGGCACCATCGGCATGGGGCCGGCGCCCCGTTCCACCACGGTCGCGGTGGTGATGTTGACCACCGCCGGACTGATCTCTTCGGCCAGGTCGGAAAAGCTTTCGGGACGGTTTTGCGCGGCGACCGCCTGGGCCAGCATCAGGCCCACGGTCAGCGCCATCAACCAGAGCGCACGGAGATAGGGGGTCGGTGCGGATCTGGTTGCGGATGTCATCGGGAGTGTCACTTGGATGTCTCCTTTGGTGTATCGCAATGAGCGCGGCACGATGCCGCCGTCTGAATGCGATGTAGGTGGTCCGCGGGCGATCGCAAAGAGCACACGGTCAGATGACTTCGATGTGATGACGACGCGGCGCGAAAATCAAGAGCCGATCACGCGCCAAGCGTCTTGGCGGCCCAGACCAGCACCAGCCCGATGATCAGCGCCAGCAGCCCGACCAGCCGCCGCGCCTCGGGCGGGATGGCGGCGAGCGCCGCAAGCATCTGGTCGATAAGCGAAGGGGCCAGTGCATACACCAGCCCCTCGACAATCAGTACAAGCCCGAGGGCCAGAAGCGCCGTCTCGATCATTGGTCGGGATTGGCCGAACGCAGGTAATCGAAGAATTCGCTGTCCGGCGTCATCACCATCGACGAATTCCCGCCCCTGAGCGCCCTCTGATAGGCCTCCAGCGACCGGTAGAACGCGAAGAATTCGGGATCGGCGCCATAGGCGTCGGCATAGATCCGGTTACGCTCGGCATCGGCCTCGCCTCGGACGACCTGCGCCTCGCGTTCGGCATCCGAAATGGTCTCGGTCACCGTCCGGTCGGCGAGCGCGCGCACACGCTGCGCGGCCTCGTTACCGCGGGCGATCTCGTCGGCGGCCTCGCGGTTCCGCTCGGCGCGCATCCGCGCGAAGGTCGCCTCGAGGTTCTGATCGGGCAGGTTGGTCTTCTTCAGACGCACGTCCACCACCTCGAGGCCCAGCCCCTCGGCGCTGGCTTGCGCATTGTCGCGAATACGTGTCATCAGCGACCGGCGTTCCTGCGACAGGATGGTGTTCGACGTCACCTGATCGGCACCCAGAACCTCGCGAATCTGCGCGTTGAGGATCGACGACAGCCGGTCCTCGGCGGTCTGCACCCCCCCGACACCGACAGCCTGCCGGAACTGCACCACGTCACGGATGCGGTAGCGGGTGAAGGCGTCGACCACGAGGCGGCGGTCATCCGACGGCGTGACCTCGATCACGTCGGTATCCAGTGACAGGATCCGGGCGTCGTAGCGCACCACCTCCTGGATGAACGGTATCTTGAACGCGAGGCCCGGCTCGGCCTTGACCTGCTTGATCTGGCCGAATTGCAGCACCAGCACCCGCTCACGCTCGTCCACGACAAAGATCGAGGACAGCCCGATGAACAGCAGCACCACAACGGCCGGGATTATAAGCTTCATCTTGTTGCTCATTGTATCAGTTTCCCTGCGAGTTGGAGCTGTTGCTGCCCGAGTTCGAGCCGCTGCCGCTATCGGTCGAGCTCGTGCGGTTGCGATTCAGTTCGTTCAGCGGAAGATATGGCACGACGTTGTTGCCGCCTTCGCCGCCGGCGATCGACTCGTCGAGGATGGTCTTGTCGATATCGCCAAGCACCTCTTCCATCGTTTCGAGGTAGAGACGCTTGCGCGTCACCTCGGGGGCGTTCGAGTATTCGCTCAGGACCGAACTGAAGCGGCTTGCATCACCGCGCGCCTCGTTGACGACGCGGGCGCGGTAGCCTTCGGACTGTTCGAGTATCTGCGCGGCCTCACCACGGGCCTCGGCCAGGACGCGGTTGGCATAGGCATCCGCCTGACGCTGCAGCCTGTCACGCTCCTGCTCGGCGGCCTGCACCTCGCGGAAGGAGTCGATCACCTCTTGCGGCGGGTCGGCCGTGTCGAGGTTCACCCGCACTATGTTGATGCCGCTTTCGTATTCGTTCAGCGTCGCCTGGATGTCTTCACGCGCGGTATCGGCGATGATGCCCCGATCCCGGTTGAGGATCGGCCCGAGATTCGAGGCCGCGATGATCTCGCGCATCACCGATTCGGACGCCGCCTGCACGGTCAATTGCGGATCGCGGATGTTGAACAGAAGCTTCGCAGGATCCGCAACGTTCCAGACCACCTGGAAGTCGATATTGACGATATTGGCGTCGGTGGTCAGCATCAGACCCTCGTCGCGCCCGCCGCCGCTGCGGCCGATTTGCTCGGTCCGCTCGGAGGTGACGTTGACGACCTCGGCGGTGACCAGCGGCCATGGCGCAAAGTTCAGACCGGGCTCGCCGATGCTGGAAAACGAGCCGAGAAACAGCTCGACCGATTGTTCCTCGGGCTTCACGGTGTAGACGCTCGCGAAGATCCAGACCGCGAAGGCACCCAGCGCCGCGAGACCGATGGTTCCGCGGCCGAATTGCGGCCCTTCGCCGCCGCCACCCGCACCGCCGCCGGAGCCGTTGCCGCCACGGCCGCCCATCAGCACGCGCAGACGATCCTGCCCCTTACGGATCAGGTCGTCGATTTCGGGGATTTGGGGTCCGCCTTCGGGCGGACGACGCCCGCCGCCCCCTTTGGGACCGCGATCACCGCCGCCGCCATTGTTGCCGCCGCCCCATGGGCCGCCAGAATTTCCAGCCATTCGTGTACTTTCCTCTTTCATTCGCGTCGCACGCCAATCCCTGCTTAACGTGTAGAGCAAGGATCAAAAATCAAGCCGCATCGACGGGTGTTTTCAGTGTGACAAGTTCCTCGGACATCGTCGGGTGCACCGCGACGGTGCGGTCGAAGTCCTCTTTGGTCGCGCCCATCTTGACCGCGATGCCGGCCAGTTGGATCATCTCGCCGGCACCCGGGGCCACGATGTGACAGCCCAGCACGCGGCGGCTCGCGCGGCTGACGATCAGTTTCATCAGCACGCGGTCGGGCCGGTCCGCAAACGCGGTATGCATCGGCCGGAAGGACGTTGTATAGACATCCACGGGCTCTTGCGCGCGGGCGGCGTCCTCGCTCAGCCCGATGGTGCCCATTTCGGGCTGGGTGAAGATCGCGGTCGGGATCAGCTCGTGATCGACGGGTGTGGGGTTGCCCTTGAACACCGTCTCGACGAAGGCCATGCCCTCGCGGATCGCAACCGGGGTCAGGTTGACGCGGTCGGTCACGTCGCCGATGGCATAGATCGACGGCACGCCGGTCTGGCTGTATTGATCGACGACGATCTCGCCGTTGCGGCCAAGCGTCACGCCGGCCTCCTCCAACCCCATCTGCTGCGTGTTGGGCGCGCGCCCGGTGGCGAACATGACCGTCTCGAACGTGGCCTTGGTGCCGTTGGTGGCGGTGACGCGGTAGCCGCCGTCGCCCTCTTCCATCGCCTCTATATTGGTGCCGAGATGCAGGTTGACGCCCGACGCGATCATCTCGTCCGACACCAGCCCCCGCGCCTCGTCGTCGAAGCCGCGCAGGATCTGCGCGCCGCGGTAGAACTGCGTCACCTCGACGCCCAGCCCGTTGAGAATGCAGGCGAACTCGCAGGCGATATAGCCGCCGCCGACGATCAGCATGGATTTCGGTAGGCGGTCGAGATGGAAGATCTCGTTCGAGGTGATGGCATGCTCGGCGCCCGGCAGATCGGGCTTGACCGGCCAGCCGCCGGTGGCGATCAGGATATGCGCGGCACTCACCCGGGTGCCGTCGGCCAGTTCCACGGTATGCGGATCCACCAGCCGCGCGCGGGACTCGTAGGTCTCGACCCCGGCCTTGTGCAGGTTGCCGCGATAGACGTTCTCCAGCCAGTCAAGCTCGGCATGCAGCTTGGTCCTGAACGCGGGCCAGTCGAAGCCGCCGGCCTCGACCGTCCAGCCATAGGCCTGCGCGTCGGTCATCGCGCCGCGGAACTCGCTGGCGAAGACCATCAGCTTTTTCGGGACGCAGCCGCGGATCACGCAAGTGCCGCCATAGCGGCTTTCCTCGGCCAGCGCCACGCGGGCGCCCCCCTGGGCGGCCACGCGCGCCGCGCGCACCCCGCCGGAGCCGCCGCCGATCACGAAAAGATCGTAGTCGAATGCCATACCTGCCCCCTCGCGTCAGTTGCCCAGATCGGTGAAAAGATTCTCGGTCTCCATGACCTCGAGCCGGTCTTCCTGGATGGTGCCGGCATTGATGTCACGGGTCTCGACCCGGCCGTCGCCATGGCCCAGCACCACGACGTCGCAGGTATCGAGGAACAGCCCGTTCTCGACCACCCCCGGCACCTGGTTGAGGGCCATCGACAGACGGTGCGCGTCGCCGATCCGCGCGAGACTCAGGTCGAGGATGTAATTGCCCTCGTCGGTCACGAAGGGGCTGTCGCCGGTCATTCGCCGCGCAGTGTCGCGCGCCAGCACGTCCATGTTGATCAGCATCTCCTCGATCTGCGCCTGCGTGCTCTTCCAGCCGAACGGGATCACCTCGACGGGCAACGGGAACGCGCCCAGCGTGGCCACCTCCTTGCCGATATCGGCGATCACCACCATCCGCTCGGACGCCGCCGCGACGATCTTCTCGTGCAGCAGCGCGCCGCCGCCGCCCTTGATCAGGTCGAGATTGCCGTCGACCTCGTCGGCCCCGTCGATGGTCAGGTCCAGCCAGCCCGCCTCGTCGAGGGTGATCACCTCGATCCCCATCTCGCGCGCCAGATCGGCGGTGCGGGTCGAAGTCGGCACGGCACGGATGCGCAGCCCCTCGTCGCGCACGAGGTCACCAAGGGCGCGGACCATGTAGGCGGCGGTGCTGCCGGTGCCGAGCCCGACGCGCATCCCGTGCTCGACGAAATCGACCGCGCGTTTCGCGGCCACGTACTTGGCCGTGTCGATGGGCGACAATTCCGCGGTCATGGCAACACTCCCCGTCTGGTCTGCGCCGGGTATAGGAGAGATCGCCCCGATGTGCGAGGGGCAATCGCCCGCGCGTTACACGGTCAGGTGTCGCGCCCGCGCCCCGCGCTCGATCGCCGCGGCGTGCAGCCGGTCGAGATCGAGCTCGTGGCGCATCTCTTCCAGCAGGCGCAATTCGCGCTCGTTGATCGACCCGTCGGCTGCGGCCACATCGCAAGCCAGCGCATAGGCGGTCTCGTAAAGGCGTTCGGGCAGGTTCTCTCGGATCAGGCCGAACAGCGCGTCGAGCCCGTCCTCGACGCTGAACAGGTCGAACACCGTCTGCGACATGGTCTTCAACCGGTCGAGATCGTAGGCCGCGAAGACCGGCAGGTTGTTGATCGTGCTTTCGATCTTCACCAGTTCGGCGGTGCGCATGTCCTCGTCCGAGGCCGCGATGGCGATCATCATCGCCACGAGACAATCCTGCGGAGTCAGCGGGTGGGGTAGCTGATCGGTCATTGCGGGCCTTTCGGGACGAGGCATGTTGCGGTGCAGAATATTGACCTTTGCACGCCTCGGCAATAGGAACCGGGCAGCCCCGCCGGCGGTTTCGTCCGGCCCCGATGGAGACGATCCGATGTCCGATCTGCGCGATGCCGCGATG
Organism: Roseovarius sp. D22-M7; assembly: GCF_037083785.1. NCBI lineage: Bacteria > Pseudomonadati > Pseudomonadota > Alphaproteobacteria > Rhodobacterales > Roseobacteraceae > Roseovarius > Roseovarius sp. D22-M7. The sequence goes on along the minus strand of NZ_JBAPKY010000041.1, from coordinate 10,956 downwards.
AATTCGAAAGCCTGGCCTTTTGAAGAGGCGCGCCGCGTGCTGAAACGCTTCGAGAAGGGCCCGCCCGAAAAGGGGCATGTCCTGTTCGAGACGGGCTATGGCCCGTCGGGCCTGCCGCATATCGGCACCTTCGGCGAGGTGCTGCGCACCACGATGATCCGCCGCGCCTTCGAGCTGATCAGCGACATTCCCACCCGCCTGATCTGTTTTTCCGACGATCTCGACGGGATGCGCAAGGTGCCGGGCAACGTGCCCGATCCCGCGCAGTTGCAGCCGCATCTGCAGAAACCGCTGACCGACGTACCCGACCCGTTCGGCACGCATGAAAGCTTCGGGGCGCATAACAACGCCATGCTGCGGCGCTTCCTCGACACGTTCGGGTTCGAGTACGAGTTCATCAGCGCCACCGATTTCTACCGCTCGGGGCGGTTCGACGACGTGCTGCGCCGCGCCACCGAGCGCTATGACGAGATCATGAAGATCATGCTGAAATCGCTGCGCGCCGAACGCCAGCAGACCTATTCGATCTTCCTGCCGCTCCACCCCGAGACCGGGCGCGTGCTTTACGTGCCGATGAAGGAGGTGAACCCGCGCGAGGCCACCATCACCTTCGACGACGAGGACGGGCGCGAATGGACGCTGCCGGTCACGGGCGGCAACGTGAAGCTGCAATGGAAGCCAGATTTCGGTGCCCGCTGGGCCGCGCTCGGCGTGGATTTCGAAATGTACGGCAAGGACCATTCGACCAACACGCCGATCTATGACGGCATCTGCAAGGCGCTTGGCGGGCGCGCGCCCGAGCATTTCACTTACGAGCTGTTCCTCGATGCGAACGGTCAGAAGATCTCGAAATCGTCCGGAAACGGCATCTCGATCGATGAATGGCTGAGCTATGCGGCGACGGAATCCCTGTCCTATTTCATGTACCAGAAACCCAAGACCGCCAAGAAGCTGCATTTCGACGTAATACCGCGCGCGGTCGATGAATATCACCAGCAATTGCGCGCCTTTCCCGGGCAGGACGCCACGCAGCGGCTGAACAACCCGGTCTGGCATATCCACGAGGGCGACGTCCCCGAAAGCCGCATGGTCGTGCCGTTCTCGATGCTGCTGAACCTCGCCTCGGTCTCGGCGGCGCATGACAAGGCCACGCTCTGGGGGTTCATCCGCCGCTACGCCCCCGAGGCCAGCCCCGAGACGCATCCCGATCTCGACGCGGCGGCCGGCTACGCGGTGCGCTATTACGAGGATTTCGTCGCCCCGGCCAAGCATTACCGTGCGCCCACGGACCCGGAACGCGAGGCGCTGACCGAGCTGCGCGACCGGCTGGCCGCCCATGACGGCCCGGTCGATGACGAGACACTGCAATCCATCGTCTACGACGTCGGGCGCGACCGGTTCGACCCGCTTCGCGACTGGTTCAAGGCGCTCTACGAGGTGCTGCTGGGGGCAAGCCAGGGCCCGCGCTTTGGCGGGTTCATCGCCCTTTACGGCGTGGACGAAACCGTGGCGCTGATCGACCGCGCGCTGGCCGAGGAACTGGCCTGATCTGGATCATTGCGGGGCCCTGCCGGGCTTGCTAGCCTTCCCTGAAAAGGAAAGGCGGAAAACATGCGGACAGTTCTGGTTCTGACGGCGGCGGCGCTTGCGGCCTGCGCGCACACGGTCGCCACGCGCGACATGCCCGACGCCGCCGAGGGCGCGGCGATCTTCGCCGAGAACTGTGCGCAGTGTCACGGAGCATCGGGAAAGGGCAACGGGCCCTGGGCTGAAGGCCTGAGGCCGCCGCCCGCCGATCTCACGCAGCTGGACCGGGACGGAAGGTTTCCCCGCGCGCATGTGCTGTCGGTGATCGATGGCTATGACCGTGCCAACCTGCCCGGCCAGGAGATGCCGGAATTCGGCGCGCTGCTGGAAGGCGACACCGTGCCGGTCGATGTGGGCGACGGCGTGCTGACGCCGACGCCGCGCCCGCTCGCAGCACTGCTGGCCTATCTGGAAAGCATTCAGGAGGGGTAGGAAGGTTCTTGGCGCCCTCGGCCACCAGTCCGACAGAGGGGCTGGGTGACGACCCGCATACTGCTGCCCCGGCGCGATACGCGGCCGCAGGCCGCAGCACCATCGCCCAAAGGCCCGCCTTACCGCTCACCCACCCCGGATCAGGTCATCCTCATCCTCGGAGGCCGACAGCCCCAGCGCATCCAGCCCGTTCTCCAGGTGGTCCGACAAATGCGGGGTGCCCAGCAGGTAGTCCGCGCAGGGCGTCGTCGCCTCCTCATAGGCGGTGCGCCGCGCCTCGTCGTATTCCTCGGCCTCGAAGGTGCCGCGCCCGATCCACATGACGGCCACCAGGCTTGCCTGTTCCTCTTCGGTCATCCGGTCGATGAAGGCGCACAATTCGCCTTCGGCGCGGCGCAATTCGCGCGCCATCAGCACGACCTGCGCGATCTTGTTCACGGTGATGTCCAGCATGGGGCGCTCTCCCTTTGTCCGCGATCATGCCACAGATTTCCCTGCTGGCAGAGACCCTTTGCGACGACCTCAGGCGAAGATGCGGTAATAGGCCCAGTCGGGCAGGAACCGCGACAGCCGGAAGACATAGCTGAAAAGCCGCGGGAAATGGCGCTGGAACGCGCGTTCGTCGTCCATCAGCGCGAACATCTCGCCCGCGGCCTCGTCGGGCTGCATCAGGAACGGCATGTGAAAATCGTTCTTGTCGGTCAGCCGCGTCTTGATGAAACCAGGATTGGCCAGCTGCACGCGCACGCCCGTGCGCCATAGATCCGCGCGCATCGATTCGGCCAGATGCATCACCCCGGCCTTGGACGAGGCATAGCCGATGGCGCCGGGCAGGCCGCGGAACCCCGACAGCGACCCGGTGAGCACGATATGGCCCGTGTCGCGCGCGACCATACCGGGGATGATCGCGCCCAGCACGCGCACCGCGCCGGTGAAATTCACATCCGCCATCGCGGTCACCTCGGCCGGCGTCCACCTGGTCGATGGTTGCGGCCAGTACACCCCGGCGAGGTATACCATTCCGTCGATTTCGCCCACCGCCCCGGCGGCCTGAGCTACGCTCTCGTCGTCGGTGACATCCACCGGCACGGCGCGGGCCGGGCCCGGCAGATCCGCCACGACCTCGGCCAGCCGGTCGGCATTGCGCGCCGAGACGATCACCTCGGCCCCCGCGGCGCTGAGCCGCTGCGCCAGGGCCGCACCCAGACCCTCGCTGGCGCCCACCAGCCAGTAGCGTTTGCCCGTCCAGTCGGTCATGCCTTCACCTTTTGCAATGTCGCCACCAGTTCCGCGACCTTGATCCCGAACTTGCGGAACTGGCTGCGATTGACCACCACCCCGCCGGGCGTGACATACATCCAGTCGGTCACGCTCAGCACGTGCCCGCCGGCCTCTTTCGGCAGGCGGATATTGTAGCACAGGCGCAGGCTCGCGCCGCTTTGCCTGCCCGACCCGGTGCCCACCAGGTCGTCGGCCTCGGCGCGGACCTGCCCGTCATTGCCCAGTTCCAGCCGCCATTCGCGATCCTGCGTGTTGCCGCTGTCATACTGGAAATGCTCGGTCATCACGCCGCGATTGCCGTCCCAGCGGCCCTCGAAGTCGCCGGTGAAGCGCGACGCGACCCGCCCCAACGGGCCGTAGATTACGCCCTCGCAGCGGATCGGTCCGTCGAGATGCGTGCGCAGATCGAAGGCCGGCCCGGTGCCGGCGTAATCCTCGGGGCGCTGCGCGGCAAAGCTCGCGACCCGCGCCAGGATCAGAAACAGCCCCAGCACGATCGCGGCCCCCAGCAGCATGTACGCCAAAGCGGTCATGCTCGGTCCTTTTCATCGATCGGTGTCCGGGCCAAAAGCGCGATGGCCGCAAGTTTCAGCAGGCAGGGCAAGCCGCCGTAAAGCAGGCTGAGCAGCCACAGCGCGTCGGCGTCGTTGCTTTCGCCGGGATCGAAGCCGCCGGACTGCAACAGCGGCAGCAGGCTGACCGCCGCAAGCGCGAGGGTGAATTTAGACACGAAGGACCACAGGCCGAACCCCTCGGCCGCGCCGGGCGAGATCTCGGACATGCGCCGCGCGAAGAGCGCGGGCAGCAGCGTCATGTCGGCGCCCACGGCGGCCCCCGACAGCACACAGATCACGCCGAACGCCACCAGATCGCCGGCGCCCAGCATCACCGCCCAGGCGAAGACGCCGATCGCCAGCACCATCGCGCCCAGCAGCACCCGCTTGGCGCCGAAGCTTTCGGCCAGCCGCCCCCAGAGCGGTGCGGCAAGCGCAGCCGAGAGAAAGAAGATCAGAAGGAACGGCCCCTCCCATCCCGGCGCCTGAAGGCGGCTTTCCACGAAGAACAGAAACAGCGTCGAGGTGACGGCGACCGGCGCCGCGTTGAACAACGCCACCACCAGAAGCTTCCGCGCCACGCGGTCGCGCAGCACCACGCCAAAGCCGGTGCCCGCGGGCACATCCGTCGCCCGCCACTGGTCGGCCATCAGCAGCACCGCCACCGCGGCGAGACACGCGAAGGCCACCGCGAAACCGGCATACCCGCCCAAAGCGGTCGGCGCGACAGCGGCCGCGCAGATGCCGATCAGCGCGCCGGTCTCGCGCCAGCGCGCCAGTTGCAGGTGGCCGTTGCCGGGCAGATGCGCGGCGCTGGCCACACCTTGGGCGTAAAAGCAGATCGTCAAATAGCTGAAGCTGGAGAAGACCAGTGTCAACATCGCGGCAAACCACCAGAGTGGCGCGATCGGCGGGGTGACCGCGAACAGCCCCAGCATCGCGCCGGCCATCAGCACCACCGCCACCCATACGCTGGCGGCGCGATGCGCTTTCAGATACGCGCTCAGCCGACCCAGCGCCGGGTCCTGCACCACGTCCAGCAGGCGCAGCACGCCCAGCATCGTGCCAAGGGCGGCTAGCGACACGCCATATTCGTCGACGTAGAATTTCGGCGCGTGAATATATATCGGCAGCCCCGCCGAGGCGATCAGCGCGCCGAAGACGGCGAACCCGGGCAGGCGCGGCGCAAGTCCGGCGCGCGGTGCGGTGTCGACAGTGCTCATCGGCTGACCTCCTTTGCGGGGGACGGCTCGGGGGGGCGGAAGGTGGCGCCCTTCCACCACAGCTTCAGCGCCTGCCAGTGGATCAGCGCCAGCACCCGGCGCGATCCGAAGGGCCGGCGCAGGAAGGCGGCGATCAGGCCGCGCGTGGTAAGACGCTTCCGCGCGCCCACGAGCGTGGCGATCAGCCGGCCCTCGCCGCCGGTGTAATCGATCCAGATCCCGATCCGGTCATCCCGCAGGTCGAAGCGGAACTCGTACCCGCCGTCGATCTGCTGGAAGGGCGAGACGTAAAAGATCTTTGCGGCGTTGATCCGGTCTTCGGCTGTGATCGGCGCAAGGTCGTCGCGGTGGCACAGGTAGGAATGCCGCCCGCCATAGGTGTTGCCGACCTCGGCGATGATGACGCGCACATCCTCGTCCGCGTCGCGACAGATCCAGAACGAGACCGGGTTGAACACGTGCCCCAGCATGCGCGGCTGCGCCAGAAGCTCGATCCGCGCAGGGTCCGGCAGCTCGCGGACGCGCAGCACCTCGCGCACCCAAGCGGCGCCCCGCCCCGCACCGGGCGCGCCGCCGTGATCGAGATCTCGGATCCCGACCAGCCCGCGGCGGTTGCGCCCGAAGAGGCGCGGCGCGCTCACCTCGGCCTCGGCATCCAGCATCACGTAATCGATGCCGTAACGGAAGGCATTCTCGACCGCGCCCTTGCGCCCGTGCCAGGTGTGGCCGGCGATATGGTCGACGCGGCTCATTCCGCCGCCATTGCGAGAGCGTCGCGCGCGATGATCGCCTCGGCGACGTCCAGCCCGCTCGACAGCCCATCCTCGTGAAAGCCGTGGCGCATCCACGCGCCGCAGAACCACGTGTTGCGTCGGCCATTGGCGGCCTTCAGCCGGTCGCGCGCCTCCAGGGCGGCGAGATCGTAGACCGGGTGGCGCAGCGTCGTCTGGTCGTAGATCAGCTCCTCGCGGATGGGTCGCGTGGTGTTGAGGGTGACGAAATGCGGATCGTCGTGGGGGATCGGCTGCAGGCTGTTCATCCAGTAGGTCAGGTCGATCTGCCCGCTGCGCTTCACGCGCGCCTCGGTGTAGTTCCACGACGACCAGACCGCACGGCGCCGCGGCATGACCGACGGGTCGGCATGCAGGGTGATGTCGTTGGGCTGGTATTTGATCGCGCCTAGATCGGCGCGCTCGGTCTCGTCGGCATCGCTCAGCAGCCGCAGCGCGTCGTCGCCATGCGCGGCGATAACGACCTCGTCGAACATCTCCCACTCGGCGCCCTCTGCGCGCACCTTGACGCCGTCGTGGCAGCGCACGATGCCGGCCACCGGCGCGGGGGTCCGGACATCCACGCCCTTGGCGCGCATCACCTGTTCCAGCCGGCTGACATAGGACACCGATCCACCATCGACGGTGTACCACTGGTGCTGCTCATCATAGCCCAGCAGACCGTGGTTCTTGAAGAACTGCACCATCGACAACGCAGGAAAATCGAAGATCTTCTCGACCGGGGTGGACCAGATCGCGCCCGAAAAGGGCTGCAGGTAATAGTCGCGGAAATACCGGCCCAGCCGCATCTTGCGGGTCAGCTCGCCGATGGTCAGCCCCGGCTCGCGCGCCGCATCCAGCGCGCCCGAATTGAAGCGGAAGATGTCGCGCAACATTGTCAGGAAGCGCGGGTTGAGCACGTTGCGCTTCTGCGCGAAGAATGCCGCCGCCCCGTCCAGCCCATATTCCAGCGCGCCACCGCGGATCGACGCGCCGAAGCTCATGGTGCTGCGCACCACCGGCACGTCCAGCCGCTCGAACAGCGCGGTGAGGTGGGGATAGGTCGCGTAGTTGAACACGATGAACCCGGTATCGACCGGCCGGTCGCCATGCTTGCCGGCCACAATGGTGCGCGCATGACCGCCAAGACGCGGCTCTGCCTCAAAGAGGACGATATCATGCGAGGCCGCAAGACGCTCTGCCGCGCCCATGCCGGAGATCCCCGCACCGATCACGGCGATCCTCCTGCGGGCGCAGGCGTTCGTTTCGAATGGCATGTGGATTGGTACCTGTCTGCTTGTTTTGTTGTTTTTACGGCACCGAAGCGTCAGCGGATTAGAAAGAGATTTCCTCACGCAATATGATCCGATCGCATCCTTGGCGCGTAACTTGCATGATCAGGAGCGCACTAGGCCTATCGCCCGGCGTTGCGATGCGTGATACCACACGGGTCGAAAGCAACGGGTGCGGCAGGATTGGCGGACGTGACAACGACGAACGAGAGACGCGAAACGGAAAACGAGGATTGGGTGGCGTGCATTGCTCTCATAAGGGATGACGGGGATGAACGGGCATTTGCCCGGCTCTTCGCGCATTTCGCGCCGCGCGTCAAAGGTTTCCTCATGCGCTCGGGCTCTGACGCCGCGCAGGCGGAAGAGACCACGCAAGAGGTGATGGCGACGCTGTGGCAGAAGGCGCATCTTTTCGATCCGTCCCGCGCCACCGCCGCGACATGGATCTTCACCATCGCGCGTAACCGCAAGATCGACGCCCTGCGCCGCCAGAAGCGCCCTGAACCAGAGGATCTGCCCTGGGGGCAGGATCCAGAACCCGATCAAGCCGATGTACTGGCGCTGCAACAGGAAAGCGACCAGCTGGGCACGGCCATCGCGGCCCTGCCGGAAAAACAGCGTGTCCTGATCGAGAAGGCCTATTTCGGCGATCTCAGCCATTCCGAGATCGCCGAACAGACCGGGCTGCCGCTCGGCACGATAAAATCGCGTATCAGACTGGCGCTCGACCGTCTGCGCCACGAAATGAAGTGACAGCCATGACAAACATCAGACCCGAGATAAAGCATCACCTGACCGATCCGCTGCTGATGGCCTATTCGGCAGGAACGCTGCCCGAGGCGTTTAGCCTGACCGTGGCCGCGCATGTGTCGATGTGCGACGAATGCCGCGCGCGGCTCGGGTCGTTCGACAGCGTCGGCGGCGCGTTGATTGAACAGACCGAAGCAGAGGATGTGTCCGAGGACACCTTCGCGGCGACCATGGCGCGCATCCGGGCGGGCGGTCCTCGCGACGCAAAGCCGGCACCGCGCACGAGGTCCGACGTCCTGCCGGCACCGATTCACGACTATATCGGCGGCGGGCTCGACGCCGTGCGCTGGCGGCATGTCGGGATGGGCGTGAAGCAGGCCGTCCTGCCCACCGCCCGAGACGCGACCGCGCGACTTCTCTATATTCCGGCAGGGGCAGCCGTGCCCGATCACGGCCATCGCGGAACGGAACTTACGCTCGTGCTTCAGGGCGCCTTCGTGGACGAGGTGGATCACTTCGGCCCCGGCGACATAGAGGTCGCCAACGAGGATCTCGACCACACGCCGGTCGCCGATATCGGGGCCGATTGCATCTGTCTTGCCGCGACCGACGCGCCGCTGCGATTCCGTGCGATGATCCCGCGCCTCGCGCAGCCCTTCCTGCGGATATGAGGGTCGCGCATTCGGTCGCGCCCGGGCGGCAAGCGCGGCGACGCCTTTCCGACCTTGCCGAAACCCCGCGCTACGAGGCCGCGCGCGCAGGCCGAGTTGTGACGCTGTCGCGCGTCGGGTCGTGGACCAGCGCGCGGTCCCGACCGGTGCTCTTGGCGCGATAAAGTGCGCGATCGGCTTCTTGCAGCGCCGCCTCCACGTCGCCTCCCGGGGGCACCGCAGAGACGCCAAAGCACGCCGTCAGCTTCAGGTTGCGCTCGCCACAGAAGATCGGACTTGTCCGCACCCGCAGCGCCAGACGTTCGGCCACCACGCGCCCGGCCTCGAGATCGGCGCCGCGCAGCGCGATCACGAATTCCTCACCCCCGAAACGCGCCACGATATCGGCGCGCCGACAATTGCTGGTCAGGATCGTCGCGAATTGCCGTAGCGCCTGGTCGCCGGCGAAATGCCCGTGCCGGTCGTTGAACGCCTTGAACTCGTCGATATCCACCACGATCACCGCGCACGGGCTGTCGACATCCTCGGCAATCCGCCGGTAGAAGCTGGCGCGCGTGTGCACCCCGGTCAACAGATCGTAATCCAGCGCATGTTCCAGCTGCGCGCTGCGATCCTGCGCCTCGCGCAGCTTCTGACCGACGACCCAGGTAATCGGCACCGCGATCATCACCGCGATCACCATCTCTGGCACCAGCGACCGCGCCGCGAGATCGGGCAGCAGCACCACCCGCAGCACCAGGGTAAGCGCCAGGACGATGACCGTGATCACCGCGGTAAAGCGGACCTGATCCTTGCGCGTTCTCAAATGCCAGCCCATGACCCGACCCCCTTCTCACACCTGCCACCCAGCATGGCGACCAAGCGTTAACGCGAGGTGCGGCGCCGGGCAGCTAAATCATTAAGATTTTGCAAAAAGCCGCGACGATCCGTCACCATCGCGTGACGCGCGACGCGACGGGCTAGCCAGGCAAGTGTCCCGGGCAAGGGTAGGAGCCGCCATGCCTGTCCAGCACCCGAACTTGCGGACGTTTTCGCGATAAAGGCAGTGCCGGTCGTCCGTTTCGGGCACGTAAGCCACTTGCCAAGGTTCCGTCACCGCCCAGCGAGCGAGTGGGCCTGACAAGGCTGACCGCCGATCCGGGTAGTCTCCGCTGAAACCAATCCCGCCTAGGGTCTGGACCCATTGATTTCAGGCGCGCTGCGTGATTCACGGCACCGAAAACGGAGCGGTGTCATGTCTGATCTTTTCTGGTTGAGCGATGCGCAAATGGCGCGTCTGGAGCCCTGTTTCCCAAAGTCCCACGGCAAGCCGNTTTCTGGTTGAGCGATGCGCAAATGGCGCGTCTGGAGCCCTGTTTCCCAAAGTCCCACGGCAAGCCGAGGGTCGATGACCGCAGGGTTCTGAGCGGAATCATTTTCATCAATCGCAATGGCTTACGTTGGCGCGATGCGCCTGCGGAATACGGTCCGCACAAGACGCTCTACAATCGATGGAAGCGATGGAGTGACAAGGGCGTCTTTGCCCGGATCATGGCCGGCCTGGCCGCCGAACACCGCGAAGAGAAGACCGTCATGATCGACGCGACCTATCTCGAGGCACACCGGACCGCGACCAGCATGGGCGTGAAAACGGGGGGCGCGGGCGCCTGATCGGGCGCACCAAAGGCGGCATGAACACCAGGCTGCATGCCATTTGCGACAGCCAGGGACGGCCGATCAGCCTTTTCGTTACCGCCGGACATGTCAGCGACTACATCGGCGCGCGGGCGTTGCTGAGCAGCCTGCCGGATGTCGACTGGCTGCTCGGGGACCGCGGCTATGACGCCGACTGGTTCAGAGAAGCGTTGGAAGACAAAGGGATACGCGCCTGTATACCAGGCCGCAAGCAGCGCAAGACGACCGTGAAACACGACAAGCGCCGGTACAAGCGGCGCAACCGGATCGAGATCATGTTCGGAAGGCTCAAGGACTGGCGACGTGTCGCGACACGCTACGACCGATGCCCGAAGGTCTTCCTCTCAGCAATCGCACTCGCCGCAACCGTCATCTACTGGCTATGAGTCCAGACCATAAGAGCCTGATCGGAAATGAGTTGAGTGAATTCAGCAGGTTGTGGTTCTGTTCAGGTGTCGAAGCTGAACGGAGATCACGATGGCCTGGACCGAACTCACCCGCGAACAGCATATGCGCACGGCGACGCGATATCCAAGCGATTTGCCGGATGCGGAGTGGGCCGTCATTGGCCCGCGTCTGCCCGGCCCGAACAGGCTGGGGCGTCCGCGAACGGTTAACGTGCGCCGTGTCTGGGACGCGATCCAGTATCTTGCTGCCGCCGGGTGCGCCTGGTCGCTCCTGCCGAAGGATTTCCCGCCGGTCTCGACTGTTCGGTATTATTT
>NZ_JBAPKY010000040.1:0-33693 GCF_037083785.1 Roseovarius sp. D22-M7 | reverse complement strand
GCAGCAAACGCGAAAAGCCTGAAAGGAAAGGCGTTTGCGCCGCATGTTGAGCAGCTATTTCTGCGCTCGCGAACAGGTGTTTTTCCACAGAATCGGCGGAATCCAGACCTCCATCGACAAGCGCACACGCCACCGCCGCGCGCTGATGCGGATGCTTTTCGACCATTACGGCAGCGATCAGCTGATCATCTGCATCGATCCCGGCAGCCTCGACCTGCTACGCGACTTCTGCAGCGATCGCTCGACCACCCGGATCCTCGAGATCCGCTGCCGGTTTTCCACTGACGACCTTGCCGGCCACGCGATCCGCCTCGGTCTGGTCGGGCACCGGACCCCGCCCGACGCGCTGGCCCGCCTGTCGCCGACGCTGTGCGGCGATCTGGAGCATGAAAGCGACCGGATCCGCGACGCCGGCTTCGAGAATCACCTCGTCCTGCGCGAGGCCGGCGACCGCTCGCGCGATGCCGATCTTCTGGCACGCTTTCTTGATATCCCGGCGCAAACCGCGCAGGACATCGTCGACTCCGACCATTTCTTTGCAGACTGAGGACAGCCATGCCCTACACCTACGATGATCAGAACGTCTTCGCCAGGATCCTGCGCGGAGAGATCCCCAACAAGACCGTGCGCGAGACCGATCACACCCTCGCCTTCGAGGATATCGAGCCGAAGGCGCCGGTGCATGTCCTGGTGATCCCCAAGGGAGCCTATATCAGCTACGATCATTTTGCCGCCGAGGCGTCGGATGCCGAGATCGTCGATTTCAACCGAACCGTGGCCGAGATCTGCCGCAGCACCGGCGTCGCGCTGGACGCGGGCGGCGGCGGCTTCCGGGCGATCACCAATGCCGGAAAGGACGGCGTGCAGGAGGTGCCCCATTTCCACCTGCACATCCTCGGCGGCCGTCCGATGGGGCCGATGCTGCTGACGCGCTGAGGCGACTTGCGGCGCGCCTGCGTCGCGCACACATCACGCGCAATCGCAGCAAAACCTCACGGGCAGGACATGACATTTCGCAGCCGCATCGGCGCCATTCTCGACACTTCGCTGTTCCAGAACACCATCCTCGGCGTTATCCTGTTCAACGCCGTGATCCTCGGCATGGAAACCTCTGACCCGATCATGAACCGCGCCGGCCTGCTGATCGGCTGGCTCGACACGATCTGCCTGTCGATCTTCGTGGTCGAGATCGCGGCCAAGCTTTACGCGCGCGGACTTGTCGGCTTCTTCAGCCGCGGGTGGAACATCTTCGATTTCGTGATCGTCGGCATATCCCTCGTGCCGGCCTCGCAGGGCCTGTCGGTGCTGCGCGCGCTGCGCATCCTGCGCCTGTTGCGCGTGGTCTCGGTCGCCCCGTCGCTGCGCCGCGTGGTCGAGGGGCTGGTCAACGCACTGCCCGGCATGGGCTCGGTCTTTTTGCTGATGGGGATGCTGTTCTACATCGGGTCGGTCATGGCGACCAAGCTGTTCGGCGACGCCTATCCGCAATGGTTCGGCGACCTCGGCAGCTCGGCCTATTCGCTCTTTCAGATCATGACGCTGGAATCGTGGTCGATGGGGATCGTCCGCCCGGTGATGGAGCAGTTTCCCTATGCCTGGGCGTTCTTCGTGCCGTTCATCATGGTCACCACCTTCGCGGTGGTGAACCTGCTGGTGGGCCTGATCGTCAACTCGATGCAGGACGCCCACCATGCCGAGGACATGGAAAAGACCGACACCTACCGCGACGAGGTGCTGACGCGCCTGACCGAGCTTGAAAAGCTGCTGCGCGAGCGCCGCGATCAGGACGAGCGGTAGCGCGACGGCGGGTCGCCGAACTCTGCGCGGTAGGCGCGCGAGAAATGCGACGAACTGCCAAACCCGGTGGCCAGCGCCACCTCGGTCAGCGACAGCGCCGAGTTGCGCAGCAGGTTGCGCGCCCGGTCCAGCCGCAGGCGCCGGTAATGCGCCTGTGTCGTCTCGCCCAGATGCTGCTGAAACAGCCGGTTGAGCTGCCTTGGCGACAGCCTGGCGATCCGCGCGAGATGTGGCAGCGTCAGCGGATCGGCGATGTTGCCCTCCATCGCTTCGACGGCGTCGAGAATCGCGGGCACCCGCGTACCGACACGCTCCACCAGGCTGGCGCGTTGCGGGCCCGTGGCTGGGCGGATCTCGGTATGCATGAACCAGTCGCTGACCGCACGGGCGAACCCGGCCCCGTGATGCGACGCGATCAGCGCGTGCATCATGTCCATCGGCGCGATGCCGCCGGCGCAGGTGATCCGGTCGCGGTCGATCACGAACAGCGTGCGCTCTATCCGCAGATCGGGCGACACCTCGGCCAGTGCCGCCGCATATTCCCAATGCACGGTCATCCGACGGTCGCGCATCAGCCCCGCCCGCGCCAGGATGACCGGCCCGCCGGACACGCCTCCCATCACCACGCCGGCCCGCGCCTGCCGCACAAGCCAGGGCGTGATGGGGCGACCCGGATACCCGGCCGGATCGCCGCCGGCCACCACGAACAGGTAGTCGAGCGCAAGGTCGTCGTCGAAACTTGCCCCGGGCGTGACCTCTGCCGCGCCAGAGCTCGGCACCGGCTCGCATGTTGGCGCGACATGGACCACGTCGTATAGCACGCGCCCCGCCAGAAGGTTCGCGGCGCGCAGCGGCTCGGTGGTCGCGGCATGCGACATCAGTGCGAAACCGGGGATCGGCAGGATACCGAATCTGTACATCTGGGCCACGCTTTCTTCACATATGACCATAATCATCATGCAAACGGCCATTGAAGGCAAGCCAGACCATCGCTTCTCCGCCATGCTCAGCCCATTATGGTTCGCTAGGATACCCCGCCCCATGCGCTATTCCGCCCTGAAGATCCTTCGCGAGGGCCTGACCGGCAACAAGGGCTGGAAACCCGTCTGGCGCGAACCCGAGCCGAAATCCGAATACGACATCGTCATCATCGGTGCCGGCGGGCACGGGCTTGCGACGGCCTATTACCTTGCCCGCGAATTCGGGATGCGCAACATCGCGGTGCTCGAAAAGGGCTGGCTCGGCTCGGGCAATATCGGGCGCAATACCACGATCATCCGCTCCAACTACATGCTGCCGGGGAACGAGCCGTTCTACGAGATGTCGCTCAAGCTATGGGAGGGGTTGGAGCAGGATTTCAATTACAACGCGATGGTCAGCCAGCGTTCGATCCTGAACCTCTTTCATTCCGACGGCCAGCGCGACGCCTTCGTGCGGCGCGCCAACGCCATGAAGCTCGCAGGCGCCGATGCCGAGCTTGCGGATGCTGATCAGCTGCGCGCCGAACTGCCGTTCCTCGATTTCGACAATGCGCGGTTTCCGATCAAGGGCGGGCTCTACCAGCGGCGCGGCGGCACCGTGCGGCATGACGCGGTCGCCTGGGGCTACGCGCGCGGCGCGGATGCCCGCGGCGTCGACATCATCCAGAATTGCGAGGTCACGGGCTTCGACATCTCGGATGGCCGCTGCCACGGGGTCGAGACGACGCGCGGCCCGATCCGCGCCGCCAAGGTGGCTGTCTGCGTCGCGGGCTCTTCCAGCCGGGTGATGGAAAAGGCCGGTCTGCGCCTGCCGATCGAATCCCACGTCCTGCAGGCTTTCGTCACCGAGGGGCTGAAACCGGTCATCCCGGGCGTCATCACCTTCGGCGCGGGGCATTTCTACGTCAGCCAGTCCGACAAGGGCGGGCTGGTCTTCGGCGGCGACATCGACGGCTACAATTCCTACGCGCAGCGCGGCAACCTGCCGGTGGTCGAGGATGTGGCCGAAGGCGGCATGGCGATCATGCCGATGATCGGCCGCGCGCGGCTGTTGCGGTCCTGGGGCGGGATCATGGACATGTCGATGGACGGCTCGCCCTTCATCGACCGCACCCCCGTCGACGGGCTCTATTTCAACGGTGGCTGGTGCTATGGCGGGTTCAAGGCGACGCCCGCCTCGGGCTTCTGCTACGCCCATCTCATCGCCCGCGACGAGCCGCACCCGGTGGCCACGCAGATGCGGCTCGACCGGTTCGCGCGCGGCAATCTCATCGACGAAAAGGGCATGGGCAACCAGCCAAACCTGCATTGAAGGGCAGCGACATGCGGCTTCATCTTTCCAGAAATACTCGAAACGCCACGCCTGCCACGGGAGCCGCGTCATGATCATCGCCCACCCCCTTCTCGGGCCACGTGACGCCTCCGAATTCGTCTATCTCGGCGATGCGGCCCTCATCGACCGGCCCGACTGGCAGGCACCTGACGCCGCCGAGCGTTTCCACGCCTACGGCTACCTGCGCGACAACCCGGCCGGCGCACACCGCGAGCTCTGGTATCACGAGCAGGGCGACCGGTCGTGGCTGGTGGTGACCCGCGACACGGTCACCCACGAGATCAGCCGCGTGGAACTGGCCCGCGACGCGGCGCGGGCCCGGGGGCGGGGCCGATGAGCCAGGTAAACCGCATCACCGGCGGCCGGATCGACCGTAGCACCCAGATCGCCTTCACCTTCAACGGCAAGGTGATGCACGGCCATCCCGGCGACACGCTGGCCTCGGCGCTGCTGGCCAACGGTCAACGTCTTGTGGGCCGGTCGTTCAAGTATCACCGCCCGCGCGGCATATTCACCGCCGGATCCGAGGAACCCAACGCGCTGGTGGAACTGCGCCGGGGCGCCGCACAAGAGCCTAACACCCGCGCCACCACCGCAGAGCTCTTCGACGGTCTCGACGCGCGCAGCCAGAACCATCGCGGGCCGCTCGGCTTCGACTTCATGGCGGTGACGGACCTTCTGTCGCCGTTCCTTGCCGCGGGGTTCTACTACAAGACCTTCATGTGGCCCCGCGCCTTCTGGGAAAAACTGTACGAGCCGGCCATCCGCGACGCGGCCGGCCTCGGCCGGCTGTCGGGGCAGGACGATCCCGACATCTACGACAAGGGCTACCTGCATTGCGACCTGCTGGTGATCGGGTCGGGGCCGGCGGGGCTGATGGCGGCGCGGACGGCGGCGCGGGCGGGCGCCCGCGTGATCCTCGCCGACGAGGATTTCGCCCTCGGCGGGCGCCTCAACGCCGAGACGCTGGCGGTGGACGGCCGCGCCGGGGCGGACTGGGCGGCAGAAACCGTCGCGGAGCTTGCCGCCATGAGCAATGTCCGCCTGTTGGGTCGCACCACCGTCTACGGCGCCTACGATCACGGCGTCTACGGCGCGCTGGAACGCTGCACCGATCACCTTGCAGACAGCGGCGGCAAGCCCCGGCAGGTGCTGTGGCGCATCTACGCGAAGCGCGCGGTGCTGGCCGCGGGCGCGACCGAGCGTCCGATCGCGTTTGGCAACAACGACCGGCCCGGCGTGATGCTGGCCGGCGCCGTGCGCGCCTATGCCAACCGCTGGGGCGTGGCACCGGGGCGGCGTGTGGCGATCTTCAGCAATAACGACGACGGCTGGCGCACCGCCGCCGACCTCATGGCCCGCGGCATCGAGGTGCCCGCGGTGATCGACAGCCGCGACCGGGCCGCACCGCTGGACCTTCCCGGCACACGCCATGTGCGCGCCGGGGCCGTCGCCGACACGCAGGGCCGCAAGGGGCTGCGGCGGATCACGCTGACCGACGGGCAGATGATCGATGTCGATTGCCTTGCCGTGTCGGGCGGCTGGAACCCCAACGTGCATCTCACCTGCCACCAGCGCGGGCGGCCCGCGTGGCGTGACGATCTCTCGGCCTTCGTGCCGGGCGGCGATCTGCCGCCGGGGATGGTCGTGGCCGGGGCCGCGAATGGCGCGCTGACGCTCGGCGCCGCACTCCGAGAGGGGCGCGCGGCCGTTGAAGCGATGGGGTATGCGGACAAGACCCCGCTGCCCGAGGCCGAGGACGAGCCGCGCGACTGTGCGCCGATGTGGCATGTCAAGGACAGCCGCGCCCGCGCCTGGCTGGATCTGCAGAACGACGTCACCGTCAAGGACGTGAAACAGGCCCACCAAGAGGGCTTTCGCGCGGTCGAGCACCTGAAACGCTACACCACCCTCGGCATGGCCACGGATCAGGGCAAGACGGCGAATATCCCGGCGCTTGCGATCATGGCCGAATGCACCGGCAAGACCATCCCCGAGACCGGCACGACGATGTTCCGCCCGCCCTACACGCCGGTGCCCATCGGCGCACTGGCCGGACGCGCGCGCGGCCGCCATTTCCGCCCCTACCGCCTGACACCCTCGCATGACTGGGCAAAGGCCAATGGCGCGACCTTCGTCGAGGTGGGCAACTGGCTGCGCGCCCAGTGGTTCGCGCGGCCGGGCGAGGCGGGCTGGCGTGATTCCGTGGATCGCGAGGTGCGCACGACGCGGACCTCGGTCGGGATCTGTGACGTCACCACCCTGGGCAAGATCGACATCCAGGGGCGCGACGCGGCCGAATTCCTGAACCGCGTCTATTGCAACGGCTTTGCCACGCTGGCCGTGGGAAAGGTGCGCTACGGCCTGATGCTGCGCGAGGACGGGGTGGCCTACGACGACGGCACTACAGCCCGTCTGGCCGAGCATCACTACGTCATGACCACCACCACCGCCAATGCCGTTACGGTCTTCCGGCGGCTGGAATTCGCGCGGCAATGCCTGTGGCCCGATCTCGACGTGCACCTGATTTCCACCACTGACGGCTGGGCGCAGTTCGCTGTCGCCGGCCCCAAGTCCCGCGACCTGCTGCGCAAGGTCGTCGATGCGGATCAGGATTTGTCGAACGAGGCGTTTCCCTTCATGGCCTGTGGCGCGGTCACGGTCTGCGGCGGCACGCCCGCGCGGCTGTTTCGCATCTCTTTCTCGGGCGAGATGGCCTACGAGATCGCGGTGCCTGCGCGCTATGGCAACGCCATGATGGGCGTGCTGATGGAGGCCGGCAAGGAATTCGACGCCTGTCCCTATGGCACGGAGGCGCTTGGCGTGATGCGGATCGAGAAGGGGCACGCGGCGGGTAACGAGCTGGACGGCCGGAACACGGCGCATAACCTTGGCATGGGGCGGATGGTCAGCCAGAAGAAGGACTGCATCGGCAACGTGTTGTCGCAGCGCCCCGAGATGATCCGCGAGGATGCGGTGCAACTGGTCGGTTTCCGCCCCGTGGACCCCGAGGCGCGGCTGATCGCCGGGGCGCATTTCCTCGACACCGGCGCCGAGGCCACGATGGACAACGATCAGGGCTGGATGTCGTCGGTCGCCCACTCCCCGACCCTTGGGCATGCCATCGGTCTGGGATTCCTTGCGCGCGGCGCGGCGCGGATGGGCGAGATCCTGCGCGCCGTCAGCCCAGTGCACGGCACCGAGACCGAGGTCGTGGTCGTCTCGCCCCATTTCGTCGACCCCGAAGGAGAGCGTTTGCGTGGCTGATTTCACCCTCACGTCCTGGCCGCCGTTGGCCGGCACCGACATGACCCTCGCCGGGGTGCGCCTGTGGGCACCGACCGATCTCGCGGTGGTGTCCCTCGCGCTGCCCCTCGGGCGCGAGGACGCGGCAATGGCGGCGATAAAGGCCGCCCATGGCACGGCCCTGCCCGAGATCGGCAAATCCGTCGTCACGGCGGATGGCGTGCGGCTGATCCGGTTGGCGCCCGATCTGGCCTTCGCGGTGTTCACCCATGCGACGCCGGACGCCGAACGCGTCGTGGCGGAGCGGTTGGGCGGCGCGGTCTATACCACGGAGCAGACCGATGTCTGGGTGGCCCTCGGCCTGTCGGGACCGGATGCGCGGCGGGCACTCGAACGGATCTGCATGCTCGACCTGCACAGCGACGCCTTCGCGGTGGACGACGCCGCGCGCACCGTGATGGAGCATCTGGGCGTGCTGATCCTGCGCACCGGGGCGGATGATTACCTGCTGCTGTCGGCTTCGTCCTCTGCCATGTCCTTTCTGCATGCACTGGAAACCTCGTTGCGCAACATCGCCTGAGCGGGGCGGATGCTTGCACACCGGCCCCGGGACGGCTAACCCGTCGCTGATACGAGCAGGATGGATGTAATGGACGATCTGCGGAACAAGTACCTTGCGGCGATCGCCGCGGCCAAGGACGAGGCCGAACTCGAGGCGCTGCGCGTGCAGGCGGTCGGCAAGAAGGGCGAGATCAGCCTGAAGATGCGCGAACTGGGCAAGATGACGCCCGAGGAACGCCAGACGGCGGGTCCCGCGCTGAATGCGCTGAAGGACGAGATCAATTCGGCACTGGCGGCGCGCAAGCAGGCGCTGGCCGATGCGGCCCTCGACGCGAGGCTGCGCGAGGAGTGGCTGGACGTGACTCTGCCGGCCCGTCCGCGTCGCGCCGGCACGATCCACCCGGTCAGCCAGGTGACCGAAGAAGTGACCGCGATCTTCGCAGATATGGGTTTTGCCGTGGCCGAGGGCCCGCAGATCGAATCCGACTGGTACAATTTCGACGCGCTCAACATCCCCGGCCACCACCCGGCGCGCGCCGAGATGGACACGTTCTATACCCACCGCGCCGAGGGCGACGACCGCCCGCCGCACGTGCTGCGCACGCATACCTCGCCCGTGCAGATCCGCACGATGCAGGCGCAGGGCGCGCCGTTGCGGGTGATCGCGCCGGGCCGCGTCTACCGCGCCGATTACGACCAGACGCACACGCCGATGTTCCACCAGGTCGAGGGGCTGGCGATCGACCGCGATATCTCGATGGCCAATCTAAAATGGGTGCTGGAAGAGTTCGTGAAGGCGTTCTTCGAGGTCGACGATGTCGAGCTGCGCTTTCGCGCCTCGCATTTCCCGTTCACCGAACCCTCGGCCGAGGTCGATATCCGCTGTTCGTGGTCCGGCGGCACGCTGAAAGTGGGCGAGGGCGACGACTGGCTGGAAATCCTCGGCTCTGGCATGGTGCACCCCAAGGTGCTCGAGGCCGGCAATATCGACCCACAAGAATGGCAAGGATTTGCCTTCGGCATGGGGATCGACCGGATCGCGATGCTGAAATACGGCATTCCCGACCTGCGCGCCTTCTTCGATTCGGACCTGCGCTGGCTGCGCCATTACGGGTTTGGCGCGCTCGACGTCCCGACCCTGCATGGGGGCTTGAGCAGGTGAGCTGGTCGGTAGTCCTCGCTGCAATTATTACGCTAGTAGGTGGAGTGTTTGTCTATCGCTGGCAAAAGGAAATTGACCGCCTTACGGAACTAGCTAAGGAGCGGCGTGATACATACCGCGACTTTATCTGCGCCATCGATAATTACATGCTATTGTTTTTCGGCGGCGAAGATAACGAGAAACTAAAGGCATTTTCACGTTATAGGGTCGCAAAAAGACACGTTATCTTGATCGGGAGCTCTTGGGTTCTGAAGGCGATTGAAGCACACGGGCGCGCATTGACTGAATGCGAGCGGGTCATGAGTGGTACCAAGGAGGGCCTCATGGAAGAGGTCAACGATAACATCCGAAAATCTGAAGACGAAATAATCATCGAAATGCGCAATGACTTCGCTTACGGCACTAATATTGGACTTGCGGATATCCTACCCCTGCCGAGAGAAAAACGGCAATAAGGTGAAAGTTCACGTCTAGCTCACTATCGTACATCGCGGCTAGGACGACTGGGCCGTGAGCCCGAGGTTTTCCTTCCACGGCGGTTCACGCGAGGAGAAGGGCATGTCGATTCTCCTCTTTCTCCGCGACAATGCGCCTTGGCTCGGCGCCGGTGTGCTGCTGACCTTTCTCAGCAGTTTCGGGCAAACCTATTTCATATCCGTCTTCGCGGGCGAGATCCGCGAGGTGTTCGCGCTGAGCCACGGGCAATGGGGGGGGATCTATACGCTAGGGACCACCGCGTCGGCGCTGGCCATGGTCTTTGCCGGCGGGCTGACCGACCGCTTCCGGGTGCGGGTTCTGGCGCCGCTGGTGCTGGTGCTGATGACCGGCGCGTGCCTTTCCATGGCGCTCAACCCGGTCTGGTGGCTGCTGCCGGTGGTGATCTTCGCGCTGCGCTTTACCGGGCAGGGGATGATGAGCCACCTCGCGGTGGTCGCCATGGCGCGCTGGTTCATCGCCAGCCGTGGACGCGCCCTGTCGATTGCGAGCCTTGGAAACGCCATCGGCGAGTCGCTGATGCCGCTGATCTTCGTGTCGCTACTGATCGTTTATGACTGGCGCATGCTTTGGGTGCTGGCGGCGGTCATCGCGATCATCGGTATTCCGCTACTGCTGCTATTGCTGAGGCGCGAGCGGACACCGCAAAGCTGGGCGCAATCCAGCCAATCGCTGGGCATGGACGGGCGGCACTGGACGCGGGCGCAGACGCTGCGGCATTTCCTGTTCTGGTTCATGGTGCCCGCTCTGCT
Organism: Roseovarius sp. D22-M7; assembly: GCF_037083785.1. Lineage (NCBI taxonomy): Bacteria > Pseudomonadati > Pseudomonadota > Alphaproteobacteria > Rhodobacterales > Roseobacteraceae > Roseovarius > Roseovarius sp. D22-M7. Next base: position 23,367 of record NZ_JBAPKY010000040.1, on the reverse strand, counting down.
GGGGCCGGCGTCGTTCAATACCGCGTTCTTCTTTCACCAGGTGCATATCGCCGAGGTCAAGCAGATCGCGCATGTGGAACTGGTGGCGATGTTCCCGGTCTACACCGCGGTGGTGATCGGCGCGATGTTCCTGTCCGGCATCGCACTCGACCGGTTCGGGACGGGGCGCGTGCTGCCCTTCATACAGTTGCCGATGATCGTGGGTTTCCTGCTGTTCGCCATGTCGGACGGGCCCATCGTGTTGCTGGCAGGCTTCGCCTTTTTGGCCCTGACCACGGGGGCCAACAGCATCGTGCCCAATGCCTTCTGGGCAGAGTTCTACGGCACCGCGAATATCGGCCGGATCAAGGCGATGGCCACCGCCATCATGGTCTTCGGCACCGCCATGGGGCCGGGGATCACCGGGGTGGGGCTTGACATGGGGATGGGGATCGAGACGCAATTCGCGATCATCGCCGGGTATTTCGCGTTCTCCACGCTGATGATGACGATCGGGGTGGTGCGGGCGCGCCCCTCGCTAGCGCTGGCGTCTTAGGTAGACGTAATAGGCGCCGCCGCCGCCATGCCGCAGATGTGCCTCTGTGATCTGCAGGACCAGCGCCGAGAGGGGCGCCATCCGCAGCCATTGCGGCACGCTGTGGCGCAGCACGCCGCGCCGGACAGGCACCGCATCACCCGGATCGCGATCGCGGCCCTTGCCCGTCACGATCAACACGAGCCTGTGACCCGCGGCGTGCGAGCGCAGGATGAACCCGTTGAGGGCGGGATGCGCCTGTTCCAGCGTCATCCCGTGAAGGTCGAGCTTGGCCTCGGGGACGAGCTTGCCGCGCTTGAGCCGCTGGAACGCCTTCTTGTCCATCGACACGGGCGCACCCTTAAGCCGGTCCGAGAGCGGTGGCAGCACGTCGTGCGTGCCGCCGGACCGCGCGGCTGCCTGTCCGATCTCGAATTGCGGGGGGTCCGGCGGGGTCTGCTTGGGTGTTTTCGACTCGACGTCCGGCCGGTCGGTGAGCGACGCGGCCTGCGGCTTTCGGTGCGGCGACAGCGACGTCGTGTTGCGGGCCACTTCCTGCCAGAGCGTCAACTCGTCAGGCCGCAAACGTCGCCGGGTCATTCCCCTCAGCCCTCCGCTGTCGGGCGCGCGCGGCCTCTCGTGAAGGCCGCCCGCGTCATTCGCCCGTTGCGACGAGCCGCCAGTTGGGATCGTCGGATCCCATGATCCGCTCGTAAGTCCAGACATCCTTCTGGCGCTTGGACTTGCCCGGCTCGCCCTCGACGATCTCGCCGTCCGAATCGTAGACCACCGACACCAGCTCGGCGACTGCGCGCACGTCGATCTCGGAGCGCCGCGTCTCCGGGTCGAAGCGCGCATCGGCCAAGGCCAGATCGCGCACGCCAATGAACTCGGCCTCGATGGTCAGGCCGTTCTTCTCGCGCTCGTCCACAACCTGGGCGAAGGCCTCGTAGACGTCGCGATCCATGAACGGCATCACCTCGTCAAGCTTGCCTTTCTCGAACGCCATCAGGATCATCTCGTAAGCCTGACGCGCGCCCTGCAGAAATTCCGAAACGCTGAAATCAGGCTCGATCCGTTTCATCTCTGCGAGAGCGGCCGCGGCGTCGGAATCCTCGGGCACATGGTCGATGATGTCGTGATCCGGGCCGCCCTCGATCACCTCGAACTCACGCCGCGGGGCGCGGTCCGTGCTCGGCTTGGTGCGCGGCTGACCCTCGAACCCGTCGCGGGTGCCCAGGACGCTCTTGAGGCGCAAGATCAGGAAAATGGCGATCCCGGCGAGCACCAGTAGCTGCAGTATCGGGGAATTCATGGGCACCTCGTCTTGTGCAGGTCATGGAAAGATGTTGCATCCGTGCATATGTAGGTGACGTAAGGGGGTAAGTCCACCGTAGGTATGGAATTCGAAGGAGGGTCGCCCATGTGGCTGCTGATCGCGTTCATCGCGGTCCCGTTGATCGAAATCGCATTGTTCATCGAGGTGGGCGGCGCGATCGGCCTCTGGCCGACACTGGCACTGGTGGTGCTGACCGCGATTATCGGGACATGGCTGCTGCGCATGCAGGGCCGGTTGGCGCTGGCCGAGGTCAAGCGCAGCTTTTCCGACGTAGACGATCCGTCGGAGCCGTTGGCGCACGGGGCGATGATCCTCTTTGCCGGTGCGCTGTTGCTGACACCGGGGTTCTTCACCGACGTAGTCGGCTTTGCCCTGTTGTCGCCGCCGGTGCGCCGCCGGATCTTTGCCGAGATCCGCAAGCGTGTCCGGCTCGCGACGTTCGAGGCCGGTCCGAACCGGCCTCCGCATGGATCTGCGCAAGACGGCCCCGACATTATCGATGCCGAGTTCGAGGATCTCGACCAGCCGCGGCACGGACCGAATGGCGGGACGCCGCGCGGAAGGCATTGAGGCCCCCTGCCGCGGCTGCTATGCAAGCCGCGATCTTAATTTGAGCCTTCAGGAGTTTCCAATGGCAGAGCAGGAAAACGGCGCGTCATCCGGCAACGGCGCGGAAAACGGCGCCGCGGCGAGTGACGGCGCAAAGCTGCGCATGCATATCATGACGCAATTCGTGCGCGATCTCTCGTTCGAGAACGTGCTGGCGCAGCGCGGCACCGGTGGCGAGGTCACGCCGGATGTGCAGGTCTCGGTCAACCTCGACGCCAAGAAACGCTCGACCGAACATCAATACGAGGTGGCGACGAAGCTCAACGTCACGTCGAAGAACAAGGGTTCGGGCGAGATGCTGTTCGTGATGGAGCTCGACTATGTCGGCGTGTTCCATGTCGAGAACGTCCCGGAGGACCAGTTGCACCCGTTCCTGCTGATCGAGTGCCCGCGCATGATCTTTCCGTTCATCCGCCGCATCGTCAGCGACGTCACCCGCGACGGCGGATTCCCGCCGCTGAACCTCGAAAACATCGATTTCGTCCAGCTTTACCGCAACGAGATCGCACGCCGGAAGTCCGAAACCGGCAAGCAGAACGCCGACGCCTGACCTAGCGCGACCAGAGCGCGGCGTCGCCCATCGCCTCGACGAAAGCGCGGTGGGCCGCCTCCTCGGCCGGTGTCAGGCGCGAGGGCAACGCGGCAGGACGCGGGCCGGGGCGCCAGTCGGTGCTTGACCCGTCCTGCGCCACATTCCTTGTACGCACCGGGCCGAGGCCGAAATCCGGTTGCCGCCCGCCGATCAACTCCAGATAAACCTCCGCGAGGATCTCGGAATCGAGCAGCGCGCCGTGCAGGGTGCGCGACCCGTTGTCGATGGCAAACCGCCGGCAGAGCGCATCGAGTGAGGCAGGGGACCCGGGGAATTTCTGTCGCGCCATGGTCAGAGTGTCGGTCGCGCGCTCCCACGGCAGGGGGCGCAGGCCCAGCCAGCCAAGTTCGGCGTTCAGGAATTTCATGTCGAAGGCGGCATTGTGGATGACCAGCCTGGCATCGCCGACGAAATCGAGAAATGACTGCGCGACCGCACGAAACAGAGGCTTGTCCTTCAGCACCACCTCGCCGGGCTGAGCGGCGCGGGGCACGGCCAGAAGGTCGGGACCGATACCATGAACGCCGAACGCCTCGTCGGGCATGCCGCGTTCGGGGTTGATGTATTCGTGGAACGTCCGCCCGGTCGGCATGTGGTTGTGAAGCTCTATCGCCCCGATCTCGACGATCCGGTCGCCGGTCTCCGGATCAAAACCGGTGGTTTCAGTATCCAGGACGATCTCACGCATGCTGTCCGCGCCTTTCGATATCTTCGATCACAGCCTGCACCTGTTCGCGTGCATGCTCAAGCGTGTCGGTCTCGATCACGTAATCGGCGCGGGCGCGTTTCTCGGCATCCGGCATCTGCTTGGCGCGGATCGCGTCAAACTGCGCCTCGGTCATCGTGCCGCGCGCCATCACGCGGGCCTTTTGCTGCGCGGGCGAGGTGGTGACGGTTACGCTCGCATCGACCTCGCGGTCGAGCCCGGTCTCGAAAAGCAGCGGGATGTCGAGGACGGCGATCGCCTCGAGCCGCGACTCCAGAAATTCGGCGCGATCCTGCGCCACCAGCGGATGCACGATCGCCTCGATCCGACGCAGCGCCTCGGGGTTGCCTTGGATGATGGCCTTTAGGGCGTCGCGGCAAACCATACCGTTGCGTATGGCGTCGGGGAAGGCCTCGGCGATCGGTGCGACCGCGGCACCGTCTTTGGCATAAAGTCGGTGCACCGCGGCGTCCGCATCCCAGACCGCGCATCCCGCCTCGGCAAACATCTGGGCGGTGGTGGATTTGCCCATCCCGATGGATCCGGTCAGGCCAAGGCGAAACGTCATCGCAACACCGCATCCCGCGTGGCCGCGTCGACCTCGGGGCGGGCGCCGAACCACATGTCGAAACCCGGTACACCCTGGTGCAGAAGCATACCGAGCCCATCCACGCAGACGCAGCCCTTGGCCTTCGCTGTGCTCAAAAGTGGCGTTTCCAGAGGGGCATAGACGAGATCGGTCACTACTGCATCCGCAGGCAGCGCATCGAGCGGGACTGGCCACTGCGCCTGCCCGGTCATGCCCAGGGACGTCGTGTTGACGACGGTCGCCGCATCGCGCAGGGCGTTGCCGGCCTCGTTCCAATCGACCACGGTCAAACGGTCGCCGAACTCTTGCGCAAGGATATCGGCGCGCGACCGTGTGCGATTGGCAACGCGGATCTCCGGAACGCCGGCATCCAGCAGCGCGACGACCACGGCCCGCGCCGCACCACCGGCCCCGAAAAGAACAGCAGGCCCCACGGACGGCTGCCAGCCCGGCGCGTTCTGACGCAGATTCATTTCGAATCCGTACGCATCCGTATTTTCGGCATGGATCGCCCCGTCGGGGCCGAACGTCAGCGTGTTCGCCGCGCCGATGCGGACCGCCTGGTCACTGGCGTGATCGGCGATGTCGAGGGCAAGCTCCTTGTGCGGTACCGTGATATTGACCCCCTTGAAACCCATCTTCGGCAGGAGACGAAGGGCCGCTTCGAGGTCCTCGCCCTCGACATGCATGGGGATATAATACCCGGCGATGCCGAGGGTCGCGAGCCAATGCTGGTGCAACTGCGGCGATCTGGAATGCGCGACGGGGGCGCCGAGGACACCGGCCAAGGGGATTATCGGATGCGTCATATCGCCAAGTCTCCGCGAAGGGTCAAGAAGGAGAGAAGATCGAGCAGGGGCAGACCGAGGATCGTGAAGTAATCGCCCTCGACCCTGGAAAAAAGCCGCACACCCTCGGATTCGAGCTTGTAGGCCCCGACGCTGTCGGAGATGTCCGGCCAGTTGCGCGTGATGTACCCGTCGAGCCAACCTTCCGAGAATGGCCGCACCGTCAGCCGCGCCTTTCCGACATGGCGCCAGATCGGCGCGCCGTCCTCGCAGATCACGGCTGCGGAGAGCAGATCGTGCCGCCGCCCGCGCATGGCAAGAAGCTGCGCGCGCGCCTCGTCTGCGGTCGCGGGTTTCGACAGCAGATCCCCGTCGAGATCGAGCACTTGGTCGCAGCCCAGCACCATGGCGCCCGGCGTCTTGTTGCTGACCCGCGCCGCCTTGGCCTCGGCCAGCGCATCCGCAATGTCGCGCGGCGTCGTGCCCTCGTCCAGCAGACCGTCGCGAATCATGACCTCGTCCACGCGGGGCGGCATGACCTCGATGGCGAGGCCCGCATTCTCGAGAAGCTGGCGACGGGTGCGCGACGTCGAGGCGAGGATCAATGGGGACATGATGTGTATAACCCTACGCAAAAGCTGTCTGTTTAGTAAAAACAAATTGCCGGGAAATCTATCCCGGACGTGGTTCCTCCCGAAATCGCCCAGTCGTCGCGAGGCTGGGCATCGGTTCTCCACCGTGGATGAGGATATGTCTGGCCGGTGGATAAAAACCGCGGTGTTCACAGATGTTCCATAGGTAAACGGGGTTCTGGGCCGTACAACATTGATAATACTACATTAATATTCCAGCCCATCGCACCAGGAAGAAAAATTCCGTCGTTCGCTTGGGGATAAGTTTGGGGACGATAAGTTATCCCCGGTTTTGTTGCATACACCTACCACATCATAAAATACTCTCTTTATATTTATTTAAGAAAAGGAATGAGCATCCCTGTCCATAGCCCGACGGGTGAGCCCGAGCACATGTTGACCCCGCCGGCAAAACGCCTTAAGCGAAGCCAACCCGTCCGGGTGACAACCTCCCCTCGTGATCCAGCCCCGCGTACCGAACGCGGCGCATACAGGAAACAGAATGTCCGAAGACCGCCTGAACCTTTCCGATCTCAAGACCATGACGGCGAAAGAGCTTCTCGACATCGCAGAAGAGCTCGAGATCGAAAACGCATCGACCATGCGCAAGGGCGAGATGATGTTCTCGATCCTCAAGGAACGCGCTGAAGACGACTGGATCGTCTTCGGGGATGGCGTTCTCGAGGTGCTGCAGGACGGGTTCGGCTTCCTGCGCTCGACGGAGGCGAACTATCTGCCGGGGCCTGACGACATCTACGTGTCGCCCGACATGATACGCCAGTATTCGCTTCGGACGGGCGACACGATCGAAGGCGAGATGCGGCAGCCCGACGATAACGAGCGGTATTTCGCCCTGACATCGGTTACCAAGATCAACTACGAGGATCCGGCCCGTGCCCGTCACAAGATCGCCTTCGAGAATCTGACACCGCTTTATCCCGATGAACGGCTGAAGCTGGAAGTGGAGGATCCGACGATCAAGGACCGCACCGCGCGGGTGATCGACTTGGTCGCGCCCATCGGCAAGGGTCAGCGGTCACTGATCGTGGCGCCACCGCGGACCGGCAAGACCGTGATCCTGCAGAACATCGCGAACAGCATCGAGCACAACCACCCCGATTGCTACCTGATCGTGTTGCTGATCGACGAGCGGCCCGAAGAGGTCACGGACATGCAACGCTCGGTCAAGGGCGAGGTGGTCAGCTCGACCTTCGACGAGCCGGCCTCGCGGCACGTGGCAGTGTCGGAAATGGTGATGGAGAAGGCAAAGCGCCTCGTCGAGCACAAGCGCGACGTGGTCATCCTGCTCGATTCCATCACCCGGCTGGGGCGGGCCTTCAACACCGTCGTGCCATCCTCGGGCAAAGTCCTTACCGGCGGTGTCGACGCCAACGCGCTACAGCGGCCCAAGCGGTTTTTCGGCGCGGCGCGCAACATCGAGGAGGGCGGGTCGCTGACCATTATCTCGACCGCGCTGATCGAAACCGGAAGCCGCATGGACGAGGTGATCTTCGAGGAATTCAAGGGCACGGGCAACTCGGAGTTGATCCTCGACCGCAAGGTGGCCGACAAGCGGGTCTTCCCGGCGATCGACATCCTGAAATCCGGTACTCGCAAGGAAGAGTTGCTGATCGACAAGGCCGATCTGCAAAAGACCTTCGTGCTGCGCCGCATCCTCAATCCGATGGGTACCACGGATGCCATAGAATTCCTGCTTTCGAAACTCAAACAGACGAAGACGAATTCGGAATTCTTCGACTCTATGAACACCTGACCAGAAAGGTCTCAGGGGCGGTCTGATGGAGACGATCTACGCGCTTTCCACGGCCCCGGGCAAGGCTGGCGTTGCCGTGATTCGAGTGTCGGGTCCTCGCGCACCGCACGTGGCGACAGTGATGTGCGGGGCGCTGCCGCGGCCGCGCGAGGCCACGTTGCGCGAGATTCGCGATCACGATGGGTTCCGTCTCGACACGGGCCTGGTCCTGTTCTTTCCCGAAAAGGCAAGCTTCACGGGCGAGGCCATTGTTGAATTTCAGGTGCATGGCAGCCGGGCAGTGATCTCCGAAATCCTAAAAAACCTTCATAAATTCAAAGACTTACGTTCTGCAGAGCCCGGCGAATTCACGCGGCGGGCGCTGGCGAACGGGCGTCTGGATCTCACGCAGGTCGAGGCGTTGTCGGACCTGATCGATGCCGAGACGGAAGCGCAGCGTCAGCAAGCCATGCGCGTCCTGTCCGGCCATCTCGGGGGCCTGTGTGCCAAGTGGCGTGGTGATCTGATCCGGGCGGTCGCGCTGTTGGAAGCAACGATCGATTTTTCCGAAGAGGATATTCCAGACACGCTTCTGCCCGAGGTGAGCGTTATCCTGTCCGGTGTCATGGCGGATTTGGAGCGACAGATCGAGGGCCGGGAGATAGCCGAGCGGATCCGCGATGGCTTCGAGGTAGCGATCATAGGGGTACCGAATGTCGGCAAATCAACCCTTCTGAACCGACTGGCGGGGCGGGACGCTGCAATCACCTCCGAACATGCGGGCACGACGCGCGACGTCATAGAAGTTCGAATGGATATCGATGGGTTACCGGTGACGTTCCTCGATACGGCTGGGCTGCGCGAGACCGAGGACAAGATCGAGACATTGGGCGTAGGCCGGGCGCGAGATCGGGCAAGACAAGCGGATTTGCGCGTGTGTCTCGGTACGTCGCTGGACGAATTTGCCGGTTTGATTTCGGCCGAAGACATCCTCTTGACCCCGAAGGCGGACTTGCTGCGCGATGGATCGACCGGTGTGTCTGGTCTGACCGGACAGGGCGTGGATCGCCTAGTTGCCCGTATCGGGGATGTTCTGGCAGCTCGGGCGCAGGGCGCGGGAGCCGCGATCCGTATGCGACACGAGACCGCGATGCGCGAAGGGTTTGCGGCATTGGAGGCGGCAAGGACACGGATCGCACAGGGCGAGGAGGCGACGGAGCTGGCCGCTGAAGACCTTCACAACGCTATCCGAGCCCTCGATTCTCTGGTAGGAAAGGTCGACATCGAGTCTGTCCTAGACGACATATTCATGAGCTTCTGCATCGGAAAGTGAGGATGTTTCACGTGAAACATTTTGACGTCATCATCATCGGGGGCGGCCACGCCGGCGCTGAAGCGGCGCATGTCGTGGCGCGCATGGGCGCGTCCGTCGCTCTTGTGACACTTTCCGCGGACAAGATCGGCGTGATGTCGTGCAATCCGGCAATTGGCGGACTTGGCAAGGGACATCTCGTCAGAGAGATCGACGCGCTGGACGGTCTCATGGGCCGGGTGGCGGACCAGTCTGGAATCCAGTTCCGCCTGTTGAATCGTCGCAAGGGCCCGGCCGTGCAAGGCCCCCGTACGCAGGCGGACCGTAAGCTCTATCAGTCATTCATGACTCGAGAGATCAATGCCCATCCCAACCTCACGGTTATCGAGGGCGAAGTTGCCGACCTTCTCATGGACAAGGGAGCCGTGACGGGCGTCAGGCTGGGCGATGGCTCTGAGGTTGCGGCGACTGCAACGGTCCTGACCACGGGGACGTTCTTGCGCGGCATGATCCATATCGGCGACGTTTCTCGTCCGGGTGGTCGAATAGGGGAGTCGCCCAGTGTTACGCTGGCGGAACGGATGGATAGTTTCGGCCTACCCATGGGTCGGCTTAAAACTGGGACGCCGCCGCGATTGAACGGCAAAACCATCGACTGGTCGCAACTGGACCTCCAGCCGGCGGACGACGAACCGGTGATGTTCTCTTTCCTGTCTAATAAACCGGTTGCCCGACAGATCGCTTGCGGTATCACGTTCACGAATGCGAAAACGCATGACATTATCCGGGACAATCTCGACAGGTCGGCCATGTATGGCGGGCATATCCAAGGATCGGGGCCGCGTTACTGCCCGTCGATTGAGGACAAGGTGGTTCGGTTTGCCGAGAAAGATGCGCATCAGATATTTTTGGAGCCGGAATCACTGTCCGACGACGTGATATATCCGAACGGAATTTCCACATCTTTGCCCGAAGATATCCAGAACGCCTACGTACATTCTATCGTGGGTTTGGAAAACGCGGAAATCGTTCAGCCTGGCTACGCGATCGAGTACGACTACGTCGATCCACGAGGCCTCACCCAGGGTCTTGCCGTCAAGACAGTCGCCGGCCTCTTTCTCGCCGGTCAGATCAACGGGACAACCGGTTACGAAGAAGCTGCGGCGCAAGGTTTGGTAGCCGGTATCAATGCTGTCCGACACGTCCGCAACGAAGATCCCGTGCGCTTCAGTCGGACGGAAAGCTACATCGGTGTTATGATTGATGACTTGACGAGCCGGGGCGTCTCCGAACCCTACCGAATGTTCACGTCCCGCGCCGAGTTTCGCTTGTCATTGCGCGCCGACAACGCCGATCAGCGCCTCACGCCACTGGGTCTGGAACTTGGCTGCGTGCAGCAACCGCGCCGTCTCGCCTTCGAGGACAAGATGCTCCAACTCGCGACCGCACGCGATCAGCTGAATAGGCAAGCCTACAGTCCCAAGCGGCTCGTCAGTGCGGGGCTTCGGGTCAACCAGGACGGAACCCGGCGAAGCGCGTTTCAGGTTCTGGCGTTTCCTGAGGTTGAATTCGATCACCTCACGGCGCTCGATCCCGCCTTGGCCGAGGTTGAGGCACCCATACGGCGTCAGCTTAAGACAGAGGCAATATACGCGAATTATATCGATCGCCAGGCACGGGATGTCGAGATGCTGCAGCGCGACGAGGCGCATGAAATCCCGGCGGATTTCGACTTCGACCGCATCGACGGGCTGTCAAACGAGCTGAAATCCAAGCTTACGACGATCCGCCCCGGGGATCTCGCTCAAGCGTCTCGGATCGAGGGAATGACACCTGCCGCGCTGACGGTTATCCTGGTCAATCTCAAGCAGTCAGGGCGGTTAAAGACAACGTGACACGCTCTATTGCAGACCTCAATGTTTCACGTGAAACAGTCGAGCGCCTCGAGATCTACGCAGAACTTCTGCGAAAGTGGAACTCCAAGATAAATCTCGTCGCACCGTCAACGATCGAGGATCTCTGGACGCGACATTTCGCCGATTCTGCGCAACTTCTCAAGCTGGCACCTGCAAGGCTCGGTCACTGGGCCGATCTGGGGACGGGTGGCGGGTTTCCCGGTCTCATCATCGCGTTACTCCTTCACGAGCAGTCTGGTTCCCATCGCATGACGCTTGTGGAAAGCGATGGACGTAAATCCGCCTTTCTGCGCACCGTCCTGCGCGAAACCGGGGTAAAGGCTGATGTCATTACGGATCGAATTGAAAACGTTCCGCCCTTGGCGGCCGCGGTCGTCTCGGCCCGCGCGCTCGCGCCTTTGACCAAACTCCTTGAATATGCTGACAGGCATCTGGGCCAGGGCGGCCTCGCACTCTTGCAAAAGGGTCAAGCGTGGGAAAAAGAGCTCCGCGATGCGAGTTCGGAATGGCATTTCAACTATCATGTCGATAAAAGTGTGGTACAAGAAAACTCGGTAATTCTCAGTGTCACAGGGGTGCGCCGTGTCTGACCTTCACCATCAAGCCGTCCCGAAAATCATCGCCATCGCAAACCAGAAAGGCGGGGTCGGAAAGACCACGACGACCATCAATTTGGGCGCCGCTCTGGCGGCAAGCGGATCGCGCGTGCTTCTGGTCGATCTCGATCCACAAGGAAACGCGTCGACCGGCCTCGGAATAGAACCCGACGCGCGGGATCTCACGACCTATGATCTCCTACTGGATGATGACGTCGCGCTCGATCGGATCATCCAGACGACCGGTGACGAAAACCTCTTCATCGTGCCCGCCACGGTCGATTTGTCCTCTGCGGACATAGAGCTCCTTTCGAACGAGAAAAAGCTTTACCTTTTACGCGATGCGCTCCGGCAGCGGGCCATGGATACCTATACCTTCGACTACATCCTGATAGATTGCCCGCCATCTCTCAACATGTTGACGATCAACGCCATGGTGGCCGCGGATTCCGTCCTCGTGCCGCTGCAAAGCGAGTTCTACGCGCTGGAAGGTCTCTCGCAACTCCTGTTGACAGTCCGTGAGGTGCGGCAGAGCGCCAATACGGATCTGAGGATAGAGGGGATCGTGCTGACGATGGTCGATACGCGTAACAACCTGTCAGGACATGTCGAGAAGGACGCACGCGACAACCTTGGAGATCTCGTGTTCCGTACGCGCATCCCTCGCAACGTAAGGTTGAGCGAGGCACCGTCTTATGCGCTTTCTGTCCTGCGATACGATCCAAACTCGAAGGGCGCGCAGGCCTATCGCGATCTCGCAGTCGAGTTGCTTGAAAAAACCACCCGCGTGGCCGCCTGAGCCGAAAGGAAATACGCCCATGTCGACCCGGAAAACCCAGAATCGCGGCCTTGGTCGGGGGCTGTCGGCCCTCATGGCGGATGTCGGTGACGATATCGGGCAGGGGACCGAGGACCGGCCGCGCCAACCCGACATGGCGGTCCCCATCGAGAAGGTGCACCCCAACCCCGAACAGCCGCGCCGCAATTTCAATGCCGATGCGCTGCACGAACTGTCGCAATCCATTGCCGAGCACGGCATCATCCAGCCGTTGATCGTCCGCGCCAACCCGCGCAGCCACGGCGAGTTCGAGATCGTCGCCGGCGAGCGTCGGTGGCGCGCCGCGCAGATGGCCAAGCTGCACGAGATCCCGGTCATCCTGCGGGAATTCAGCGATACCGAGGTGCTCGAGGTCGCGATCATCGAGAATATCCAGCGGGCCGATCTCAACCCCGTCGAGGAAGCCACGGGATTCAACCAGCTGATGCTCAAGTTCGGGCACACGCAGGAAAAACTGGCTGAGGTCCTGGGCAAGAGCCGCAGTCACATCGCCAATGCCGTGCGCCTCCTGAACCTGCCCGACGAGGTGCTGACACATCTTCGCGAGGGGCGGCTCTCGTCCGGTCACGCCCGCGCGATCCTCACGGCCGACGATCCGGTCGCGCTCGCCCGTCAGGTCATTGAGAAGGGTTTGTCGGTGCGCGAGACCGAAAAACTGGTCAAGGCCGTGACCGATCCTGGGCGTACCGCCGGCTCGTCACCGCGCAAGCAGCGCGCGTCCCCCGCGAAAGACGCCGATACCAAGGCGATCGAGGATGACCTGTCGGCGCATCTCACGATGTCGGTCAGTATCGATCACCAACCCGGCGCAGAAAACGGCCAGATCACCATCCGCTACGACAAGCTCGATCAGCTCGATCGCCTGATCGGGATGCTAAGCGTCTGAGCACGCTTCGATCTCGGGCAGCAGTGCCGAAATGATAGAGTTCAGGACCTTGCGACCCGCGCGCGTGGCAACAAGCCGTTCGCCGCGCCGCTCGACCATGCCGATATCGCTCAGGTGCTCCACGATCGCCGTATCCAGCGGCTGACCCGCCATCTCGGCGAGCCGGGTCATGTCGATCCCGTCGGTCACGCGCAAGCCCATCAGCAGGTACTCGCCGGCCTGTTCGACCCCGGCAAGCGGCGTTCGCGCCGATTCGGTCGCTCCGCTCTCGGCCGCCGTCAGCCAACGCCCGGGCAGCAGCCATGTCTCGGTCGCATGGCGCTGCCCGTCAATCGTCAGTCGCCCATGCGCCCCAGGCCCGATGCCGACGTAATCGCCATAGCGCCAGTAGATCATGTTGTGCCGCGATTCGGCCCCCGGCCGGGCATGGTTCGACACCTCGTAGGCATGCAGCCCCGCCGCCTCGCAGATCTCCTGCGTCGCGTCGTACATGTCTGCCGCCAGGTCGTCGCCGGGCAGCCCGGGCAGCTTGCCGGCGCGGTAGCGATCCCCGAACGCGGTGCCGCCCTCGATGGTCAGCTGATACAACGACATGTGATCCACACCCAGATCGATCGCCTGTTGCAGCTCCGCGCGCCACTCCTCGAGGCTTTGATCCTGCCGCGCATAGATCAGGTCGAAACTGACGCGATCGACAGATTTATGTGCAATATCAAGGGCTTGCAGGGATTCCGCCACGCTGTGAAGCCGCCCGAGCCGGCGCAGGTCGGTATCGTTCAGCGCCTGCACGCCGAGCGAGATGCGCGCCACGCCGGCCTCGGCGAAGGCCCGGAACCGCCCCGCCTCGACCGACCCGGGATTGGCCTCCAGCGTCACCTCGAGGTCATTGGTCACCGGCCAGGCTCGCCGCGCATGCTCCAGGATGTCATGCACGGTCTCGGGCGTCATCAGGCTGGGCGTGCCGCCGCCGAAGAACACGCTGCCCAGGACGCGGCCGGGCATCTCTGCCGCGTAGCGGTCGATCTCGCGCAGGTACGCGTCGCGCCAGCGGCGATGGTCGATGTCGCGCGCCACATGGCTGTTGAAATCGCAATAGGGACATTTCGCCTGGCAGAATGGCCAGTGCAGATACAGCCCGAACCCGCCCGCTTGCCAGTCTTCAGCCAAAGCAGCGCTCGACGAGCTTGCGGAACGCATCGGCGCGGTGGCTGATCCGGTTCTTTTGCTTCGGGTCCATTTCGCCGAAGGTCAGATCGTATCCCAGCGGCTCGAACACCGGATCATAGCCATGCCCGGACGCACCCCGCATCGGCCAGACGATCCAGCCATCGACGGTGCCCTCGAACACTTCGTCATGCCCGTCCGGCCAGGCCAGTACCAGCGTGCAGCAGAACCGGCCGGTCCAGGGTTGCGGCGCCTTGCGCGCTACCAGCGCGTCATGCGCCCGGGTCATCGCCATGACGAAATCCCGGCCCTGGCCCGTTTCGGCCCAATCCGCAGTGTGAACACCCGGCGCGCCGTCCAGCGCGTCGATCACGATCCCCGAATCGTCCGACAGCGCCGGCAGACCGGTCGCGACGGCGCCCGCATGCGCCTTGATCCGGGCGTTGCCGACAAAGGTGGTTTCCGTCTCGTCCGGCACCGCGAGGCCCTTCTCGCCGGCCCCCAGCACGGTGACACCGTAAGGCGCCAGAAGCGCCCGGATCTCGTCCAGCTTGCCCGCGTTATGCGTCGCGACAAGCAGCGTGTCGTCGGTGAATTTACGCACCCGTCGCCTCGCGCTGCTTGGCCACCAACGTCTCGACACCGTGCTCTGCCAGGTCCAGCAGCGCGTCCATCTGGTCGCGGCTGTAGGTGGCGCCCTCGGCGCTCATCTGCACCTCGATCAGGCGTTTGGACGCGGTCATGATGAAATTCCCGTCGACACCCGCTTCGCTGTCCTCGGCATAGTCAAGGTCCAGAACGGGCTGCCCGGCATAAAGGCCACAGGACACCGCCGCGACCGGATCGACCAGCGGATTGCCGGTCACGTCACCGGCCTTCATCAGCTTGCCCACCGCCAGCCGCAGCGCGACCCAGCCGCCGGTGATCGCCGCACAACGGGTGCCGCCATCGGCCTGGATCACGTCGCAATCGACGGTGATCTGCCGCTCGCCAAGCGCCACGCGGTCGACGCCCGCGCGCAAGGACCGCCCGATCAGGCGCTGGATTTCCAAGGTGCGGCCGCCCTGCTTGCCGACGGTCGATTCGCGGCGCATCCGGCTGCCGGTCGATCGCGGCAGCATGCCGTATTCGGCCGTGACCCAGCCCAGCCCCGTGCCTTTCACGAAAGGCGGCACGCGGTCCTCGATGGTCGCGGTGCACAGCACATGGGTGTCGCCCATCTTGATCATGCAAGAGCCTTCTGCATGCTTGGTCACGCCCGTTTCGATTGAAACCGCGCGCATTTCGTTTAGGTGTCGGTTGGAAGGACGCATGTATTTTCCCCTTGTTTCGCTTGGGCCATACATGTGGCGGGCCCGACAAGGCAAGCCCGATTGACCTTTGCGATATCCCGTCCTTAATGGAGTCGCAACGAGGACACCCGGCACATGAACGATGGACGCCACATTCTGGACCAGATGAACGAACGCTCGCGCGAAGTGTTTCGCCGCGTGGTCGAAGGTTATCTCGCCACCGGCGATCCCGTCGGCTCGCGCAGCCTGACACGCGACTTCAGCGAGAAAGTCAGCGCCGCGACGATCCGCAACGTGATGCAGGATCTCGAATATCTCGGCCTGCTGGGCAGCCCGCATGTCAGCGCCGGCCGGGTGCCCACACAGAATGGGCTGCGAATGTTCGTAGACGGCCTGCTCGAGGTGTCGGATGTCGAGACTGCCGATCGCCGCCTGATCGACGCCACCGTGGGCAGCAATTCGCAGGACGTGGCCGGGGTGCTCGACCGGATCGGGTCGGCGCTGTCGGGGGTGACGCGCGGCGCCTCGCTGGTGCTGACGCCCAAGCACGAGGCGCCGATCAAGCACATGGAATTCGTCAGCCTCGGCCCGGATCGCGCGCTCGTGGTACTGGTCTTTTCCGACGGCCATGTCGAGAACCGCATCTTCACGCCGCCGCCCGGCCAGACCCCAAGTTCCATGCGCGAGGCGGCCAATTTCCTCAACGCGCTCGCCGAGGGGCGCACGATGTCCGACGTGCAGAAACTGATCGCCACCGAGATCAAGAGCCGCCGGCAGGAGATCGACGCGCTGTCGCAGGCGATGGTCGAAAGCGGTCTCGCCGTCTGGGAAGAGGGCGAGGGCGACAGCTATGAACGTCTGATCGTGCGCGGCCGGGCGAACCTGCTGGATACCGACGCCCCAGAGGACGACCTCGAACGGATCCGCGTGCTCTTCGATGATCTCGAACGCAAGCGCGACATCGCCGAATTTCTGGAACTGACCGATGAAGGGGAGGGCGTGCGCATCTTTATCGGCTCGGAAAACAAACTTTTTTCACTTTCGGGTTCCTCTTTGGTCGTCTCTCCATATATGAACGCTGACCGTAAGATCATCGGCGCGGTGGGTGTCATCGGCCCGACGCGGCTCAACTATGGGCGAATCGTGCCGATCGTGGACTACACCGCGCAGCTGGTGGGCAAATTGATCTCCGACCGGAGTTAGAGGTGAAGAATGGCAGAGCCGAGAAAAGACGACTTTCTTGACGATATAGAAGAAGCCGCCGCGGAAGAGCAGGAACACGCCGCCGACGACGTCTCGAAAGAGGCGGCCGAGATCGACGCGCTGCGGGCCGAGCGCGACGCGCTGGAAAACAAGTTCATGCGCGCCCTCGCCGATGCCGAGAATGCGCGCAAACGCTCCGACAAGGACCGGCGCGAGGCCGAGAATTACGGCGGCTCCAAGCTGGCGCGCGATCTGCTGCCGGTGCATGACAATCTCAAGCGCGCGCTGGACACGGTAACCCCCGAACAGCGCGAGGGTTCCGAGGCGCTGATCGAAGGGGTCGAGCTGACCTTGCGCGAACTCCGCAACGTGTTCACAAAGCACGGGATCACGCTAATCGATCCGCAGCCCGGGGACCGCTTCGATCCGCAGCATCACGAGGCGATGTTCGAGGCGCCGCTGCCCGGCACCAAAGCCGGCGAGATCATCCAGGTCTCGGCGCAGGGCTTCATGCTGCATGACCGCATCCTGCGCCCCGCGCAGGTCGGCGTGTCGTCCAACCGCGAAACGGAATAGCGCCGCGGGGCAGGGCGCGGCCTTACCCGGCCTCGTCCGACAATGCCTTCAACTCGTAGACCAGCGCCAGCGCGTCGCGCGGGCTCAGGCTGTCTGGCAGGACGTCGGCAAGCCGCGCCTCGACGGCGCTCGTTGAGGCCGCTGGCGCGGAGGCAGGCGGCGGCATCGCCGCGAATAGCGGCAGATCGTCGATCAGCGCCTTTCGCGCGCCGCCGCCCTCGCGTTCGCCGCGTTCCAGCGCGTCGAGCACCACGCGCGCCCGGTCGACGACCAGCGGCGGCAACCCGGCCAGCTTGGCCACCTGCACGCCGTAGCTGCGGTCGGCCGCACCGCGCCGCACCTCGTGCAGGAAGATCACCTCGCCGTCATGTTCCTTGACCGCGACGGTGGCGTTTTCGACGCGGGCCAGCGTGTCGCTCAGCCGGGTCAGCTCGTGGTAATGCGTGGCGAACAGCGCGCGACATCCGTTGACGTCGTGCAGGTGCTCCAGCGTCGCCCAGGCGATGCTCAGCCCGTCATAGGTCGCGGTGCCGCGCCCGATCTCGTCCAGAATTACCAGCGCCTGCGCGTCGGCCTGGTTGAGGATCGCCGCGGTCTCGACCATTTCCACCATGAAGGTCGACCGCCCCCGCGCAAGGTCATCCGACGCGCCGACCCGGCTGAAAAGCTGGCTGACCAGCCCGACATGTGCCATGCGCGCCGGAACAAAGCAGCCCATCTGCGCCAGCAACGCGATCAGGGCGTTCTGCCGCAGGAAGGTCGACTTGCCGGCCATGTTCGGGCCGGTCAGCAGCCGGATGTCGCTGTCGTCATCCAGCGCGCAATCATTGGCGATGAAGGGCGCGCCGCCCTGCGCGCGCAGGGCGCGTTCGACCACCGGGTGCCGCCCGCCGGTGATCTTCAGCACGCGGCTTTCGTCCACCGCCGGGCGGCACCAGTCCTCGGCCCGTGCCAGATCGGCCAGCGCGGTGGCCAGATCCAGCTCGGCAAGGCTGCGCGCCAGTTGCGCCACCTCGGCAGACCGCTCCAGCACGGCCGCGCACAGGTCCTCGAAAAGCCGTTTCTCGATCTCCAGCGCCCGCCCGCCGGCATTGAGGATCCGCGTCTCCATTTCGCTCAGTTCCCGGGTGGTAAAGCGCACCTGGTTGGCGGTGGTCTGCCGGTGCCGGAACGTCTCGTTCAGCGGCGCGGCCAGCATCCGCTCGGCATGGGTCGCGGTGACCTCGACGAAATAGCCCAGCACGTTGTTGTGCTTGATCTTCAGAGACGCGATGCCGGTCTGCTGTACGTAGTCGCCTTGCATCCCCGCGATCACGCCGCGCCCCTCGTCGCGCAGCTGCCGCGCCTCGTCGAGACCCGCGTCATGGCCCGGCGCGATGAACCCGCCATCGCGCGCGAGGTAGGGCGGCTCGGCCACCAGCGCCCCCTCCAGCAGATCCAGCAGGTCCGCGTGGCCATCAAGGCCCACGACCGCCTCGGCCAGCAGGGGCGGCAGGTCGGTGCCCGCCAGCCGTTGGGCGATGCCCGCGGCCTGCGCCAGCCCGCTTCGCACCGCCCCCAGATCCCTCGGCCCGCCACGCTCCAGCCCCAGCCGCGACAGCGCGCGGTCCAGATCCGGTACGCGGCGCAGGCTTTCGCGCAGATCCTCGGCCAGATGCGGCGCGTCGACCATCGCCGCCACCGCGTCCAGCCGCGCCTGCACCACGTCCAGCACGCGGCTCGGGCTCGACAGGCGGCGTTCCAGCAGGCGCCCGCCACCGGCGGTTACGGTCCGGTCGATGGTCGCCAGCAGCGATCCCGCGCGCCGCCCGTCCAGCGCTTGCGTCAGCTCAAGGTTACGGCGCGTCGCGGCATCGATCTGCATCACGCGGGCCTGCGCCTCGCGCACCGGCGCGCGCAGCAACGGCAGCTTGCCCTTCTGCGTGACCTCCAGCCAGTCGACGATCGCGCCCATCGCCGCCACCTCGGGCCGGGTGAACGCCCCGAACGACTCGAGCGTGCCGACCCCGAACAGCGCGCACAACCGCCGCTCGCCGCCGCTGCTGTCGAAGGACGACGGCCCCAGTGTGGTCAGCGACGCGGCACTTTCCTCGACGATCTCGCGCAGGTTGGCCGCGTCGGCCTCGGCCACGACCACCTCGCGCGGGGCCAGCCGCGCAAGTTCCGGCCCCAGCCGTGCCAATGCCAGTGGCATCACGTGAAACGCCCCGGTCGAGATATCGACCCAGGCCAGCGCACCCTCGCCCCGCACCTGCGCCACGGCCGCCAGGTAATTGTGCCGGCGCGCGTCCAGCAGGCTTTCCTCGGTCAGGGTGCCGGGGGTTACCAGCCGCACCACCTCGCGCCGCACCACCGATTTCGACCCGCGCTTGCGGGCCTCGGCGGGGTCCTCCATCTGCTCGCAGACCGCCACCCGGAACCCCTTGCGGATCAGCGTCAGAAGATAGCCCTCGGCGGAATGCACCGGCACGCCGCACATCGCGATATCCTCGCCTTGGTGCTTGCCGCGCTTGGTCAGCGCGATCTCCAGCGCCTCGGCCGCCGCCGCGGCGTCGTCGAAGAACAGCTCGTAGAAATCGCCCATCCGGTAGAACAAGAGCGCCTGGGGATACTGCGCCTTGATCTCGAGATATTGCGCCATCATCGGCGTCACGTTCGATGCCGCAACCGTCACCTTGCCCCCTCGCAGCGCTTTGCGCGGATCCTACAAACCCCTGTCCCGCAGCGAAAGCCAAAACCGAAGGCCGGTTGGAACCGCCGGTTCAGGACGGCTGGAGCAGCAGGGCGGATTCTGTCGCCTCGACGACGCCTTTCAGTCCGCCCGGCACATCCGCGCGTTCCAGCACCGTGATCGCGTAGCGCGCGCCGTAAAGGTCGCGCACCGTGTCTTCGGTCAGCGAAAACGGCGGGCCGTCCATCAGCGCCTGGTCGTATTGGAATGTCACCAGCAGTTGCGGCGCGGTGCCGGTGATCTGCGCCACATGCCGCGTGTAGGGTCCGCGCATCTCGGCGGGCAGCGCGACGAGGGCGGCGCGGTCATAGACCGCATCCACCGGGCCGAGCATGTCCGCGGTCAGCGCGAAGATATCCCCCACGAACACCTCCACCCCCGTCGCGGCAAACCGTTTCAGTGGCCCGGCCTGCGTGACCTCGGGCGTCACACCCAGATCCGCGAACAGCTCCTGCACCGCGATCTCGCTCAATTCGATCCCGGCGACGCGGTAGCCCTCGTGAACCAGCCAGTGGATGTCGAACGCTTTGCCACAAAGCGGCATGAACAGGCGCGCGCCCTCCGAAAGGTGCAACGCATCTATATGCGCCGCCAGCATCCGGTTCACGCGGCCCTCGTGGAACCCGATCCGGCCTTCCTGCCAGCGTTCGTGCCAGAACTCGGCGTCCATCGACTCAGCCTTTCAGGCGCCGGTCGCGCGCCGCCAGCAGTTTCAGGCGCAGCGCGTTCAACTGGATGAACCCGGCCGCGTCGGTCTGATCGTAGGCGCCGGCATCGTCCTCGAAGGTCACATGCGCCTCTGAATACAGGCTGTAATCCGACCGGCGGCCGATCGTGGTCACCGACCCCTTGTACAGCTTCAACCGCACCGTGCCGCTGACATGTGTCTGCGACCGGTCGATCGCGGCCTGCAGCATCTCGCGCTCGGGGCTGAACCAGAAGCCGTTATAGATCAGCTCGGCATAGCGCGGCATCAGCGAATCCTTGAGATGCCCCGCGCCGCTGTCCAGCGTGATCTGCTCGATGCCGCGATGCGCCTCCAGCAGGACGGTGCCGCCCGGCGTTTCGTAGATACCCCGCGATTTCATGCCCACGAAGCGATTCTCGACGAAATCGAGCCGCCCGATGCCGTGCTTGCCGCCCAGCTCGTTCAGTTTCGTCAGGCTCGTCGCAGGGCTCAGCGCCGCGCCGTCGATGGCCACCGCGTCGCCCTTCTCAAAGGTGATCTCGACGATCTCGGGGGTGTCGGGCGCGTCTTCGGGGGCCACCGTGCGCTGGTAGACGTAATCGGGCGCGGCCTCGGCCGGGTCCTCCAGCACCTTGCCCTCGCTTGAGGTGTGCAGCAGGTTGGCATCGACCGAAAACGGCGCCTCGCCTCGCTTGTCGGTGGCGATCGGGATCTGGTGCTTCTCGGCGAAGTCGATCAGCCGCGTGCGGCTGGTCAGATTCCATTCGCGCCAGGGCGCGATCACCCGGATATCGGGGTTGAGCGCGTAGGCCGCCAGCTCGAACCGCACCTGGTCGTTTCCCTTGCCGGTCGCGCCATGCGCCACCGCATCCGCGCCGGTCTCGGCCGCGATCTCGACCAGCCGCTTGGAAATCAGCGGGCGCGCGATCGACGTGCCCAGCAGGTATTGGCCCTCGTAAAGCGCGTTGGCCCGGAACATCGGGAACACGAAATCGCGCACGAATTCCTCGCGCAGATCTTCGATGTAGATGTTGTCCGGCGCGATCCCCAGCAGTTGCGCCTTGTCGCGCGCGGGGCCAAGCTCTTCGCCCTGGCCCAGATCGGCGGTGAAGGTCACCACCTCGCAGCCGTATTCGGTCTGCAGCCATTTGAGGATGATCGAGGTGTCGAGACCCCCGGAATAGGCCAAAACGACTTTCTTGGGCGCGGACATGGCGGTTCCTCTTTCGCGGATATGCGTCGCGCGCTTAGCGGGTTTTGTGGGCCGGGGCAAGCAGCAGCCCTTGTCAGCCCGCCCGCTTTGCGTCACTTCACCAGGATGACAGAGTTTCAGGATAACGCCCGGGCTGCCGAGGCCGCGATGCGCGCGGTGTTCGAGCCGTCGCCGCTGCAGCGCAACGATCACCTGTCGGACCGCTACGGCGCCGAGATCTATCTCAAGCGCGAAGATCTCACGCCGGTGCGCTCCTACAAACTGCGTGGCGCGTTCAACGCGATGCGCAAGGCGCTGGCACGGCACCCCGAAACCACGCAATTCGTCTGCGCCAGCGCCGGCAACCACGCGCAGGGCGTGGCCTTCATGTGCCGGCATTTCGGGGTCCGCGGCGTGATCTTCATGCCGGTGACCACGCCGCAGCAGAAGATCGGCAAGACCGAGAAGTTCGGCGGCGACGCGGTCGAGATCCGGATGGTAGGGGATTATTTCGACGACACGCTGCAAGCCGCGCAGACGCATTGCCGCGAAATCGGCGGGCATTTCCTGTCGCCCTTCGACGACGATGACGTGATCGAGGGGCAGGCCAGCGTCGCGGTCGAGATCGAGGCGCAACTGGGGCAGGCCCCCGATCACCTGATCCTGCCGGTGGGCGGGGGCGGCCTCTCGGCGGGCGCGCGCAGCTATCTCGGGGATAGCAGCACGCTGACGCTGGTCGAACCGGCCGGCGGCGCATGCCTTGCGGCGGCGTATCAGGCGGGCCGGCCCGTGCGCCTGGGTCACGTCCGCAATTTCGCCGATGGCGCGGCGGTGGCACAGATCGGCGTGCGCACCTTCGCGCGGCTCGCCGATCTCGATCCGGCTTGCGCGCGGGTGATCGACGAGGACCGGCTGTGCACCACGATCCTCGAGATGCTGAACGTCGAGGGGATCGTGCTCGAGCCCGCCGGCGCGCTGGCCATCGACGCGCTCAAGGACATGGGCGACGCGATCCGTGGCAAGACGGTGGTCTGTGTCACCTCGGGCGGCAATTTCGACTTCGAGCGTCTGCCCGAGGTCAAGGAACGCGCGCAGCGCTTCTCGGGCGTCAAGAAATACTTCATCCTGCGCCTGCCGCAGCGCCCCGGCGCGTTACGCGACTTTCTCGATATGCTGGGCCCCGAGGATGACATCGCGCGGTTCGAGTATCTCAAGAAATCGGCGCGCAATTTCGGCTCGGTCCTGATCGGGATCGAGACGACGCGCCCCGAGAATTTCGTCGACATTCTCGGCAGGCTGGACAAGGCCGGCTTCGATTACCGCGACATCACCCGCGACGAGGTTCTGGCCGAGTTCCTGATCTAGGGTCTGGACTCATAACCAATAGATGACAGTCGCGGCGAGCGCGATCGCCGAGAGGAAGACCTTGGGGCACCTGTCATACCGAGTTG
>NZ_JBAPKY010000039.1:0-35950 GCF_037083785.1 Roseovarius sp. D22-M7 | reverse complement strand
GTCGCAGCCCGACACGTCCAGGGCCAGGTCCAGCGTGGAGGTCACATCCTCGGCCTTCATCGTCGTGCAGAGCTTCCAGGCGATGATGTAGCGGCCGCGATCGTCCAGGATCGTCGACAGGTGGACCCGGCCGTCGTGCCGGAGGCACGCCGCTGGCGTGACCCATGCCCTCGAGACAGGTGACGTCCGTCTGCCAGAGTTCGTCGGGCCGCGTGGTTCTGTAGACACTTGGGCTGAGAACACCTTCCGCTCGATCCGTGCATTGTAGATCGGTCCGTGTCTTAATCCCGCGGTCCAGTGGCCTTGCACCCCGGAGACGCTGAGTGCCGTGCTTCAATGCGTCCAGGTCTGCCGACGATTCGGCCAGAAGTTTTCGGCGTAGCCGCCCTTGCGGATATTCGGCTTGCGCTTGTGGGGCTCCTGCACCACGGCGTCGATGCGGTGATCGCTGGCGTATTCCAGCGCGGCCTCTTTCGTGGGGAATTGCAGCCGCACCTGCGCCTGCGTGTCGTTGTTCGAGGTCCAGCCCATCAGCGGATCGACCTCGCGCCGGGTCTCGGACACGAATTCGAGCACCCAGTGATCCGTCCCGGCATTGCCGGACTGGGTCGCGGGTCGGGACGGCTTGTAGATGCGCGCGGGCATGACTCTCTCCATGGCTAGTCTGCGTGTAATATCCCAGATCCCCCGCGCTTGGGCAAGGGACGTGTCGCCGCGCTCAGGCGGCCTCGCCATCGGTGAATTGCAGCCGCGCCAGCCGGGCGTAAAGCCCGTTCTCGGCCACCAGGCTGTCATGGGTTCCTTGCGCCACGATGCGGCCGCCATCCAGCACCACGATGCGGTCGGCCTTCTTCACCGTGGCCAGCCGGTGCGCCACGATGATCGTGGTGCGGCTGCGCGCCATCGCCTCGACGGCGGCCTGCACCGCGCTTTCGCTTTCGGCATCCAGCGCCGAGGTCGCCTCGTCCAGCAGCAGCACCGGCGCATCGCGCAGGATCGCGCGGGCGATGGCGATGCGCTGTTTCTGCCCGCCCGACAGCATCACGCCGCGCTCGCCGACATAGGTGGCGTAGCCCTCGGGCAACGCGGTGATGAACCGGTGCGCGTTGGCGGCGCGCGCGGCCGCCTCGATTTCCGCGGCGGTGGCGTCGAGTCGCCCGAAGCGGATATTGTCGCGCGCCGAGGCGCCGAAGATCACCGGGTCCTGCGGCACCAGCGCCAGCTCGCGGCGGAAATCGTGCCGCGCCATCTCCGACAGCGGCACACCGTCCAGCGTGATCCGCCCCGCATCGGGGTCGTAGAACCGCTGGATCAGTTGAATGACGCTGGTCTTGCCCGCCCCCGACGGGCCCACCAGCGCCACCGTCTCGCCCGGCCGGATGCTGAGCGACACGTCGTCGAGTGCCGGGATGCCGGGGCGCGCAGGATAGGCGAACTGCACCGCGTCGAACACGATCTCGCCCTTGACGGGGCGCGGCACCGGGCGGGGCTTGCCGGGGTCGGTCACCGGGTCGTCGGCCTGCAACAGGTCGACCAGCCGTTCGGTAGCGCCCGCGGCGCGCTGCAACTCGCCCCAGATCTCCGACAGCGCGGCGACCGCGCCGGCCACCATCACCGCGTAGATCACGAACTGCACGAGGCTGCCCGGCGTCATGTCGCCCATCCGCACGTCGCGCGCGCCCACCCACAGCACGCCGACGATGCCGCTGAACACCAGGAAGATCACGATGATCGTCATCAGGGCGCGGGTGTTCACGCGGCGGCGTGCGGCGTCGTAGCTGGCCTCGGTCACGTCGGCGAATTGCGCGCGGCTTTCCCCCTCGTGGGTGAAGGCCTGCACCGTCTGCACCGACAGCAGCGCCTCCGAGGCATTGCCGGAACTGTTGGCGATCCAGTCCTGGTTCTCGCGGCTGAGCTTGCGCATCCGCCGCCCCAGCACGAGGATCGGCACGATTACCAGCGGCACCACCAGCAGCACCAGCCCGGTCAGCTTGGGCGAGGTCGCCAGCATCAGGATCATGCCGCCGATGAACAGCAGCTGGTTGCGCAGCGCGATCGACACCGACGAGCCGATCACCGACAGGATCAGCGTGGTATCGGTGGTGATCCGGCTGAGCACCTCGCCGGTCATCAGCCGCTCGAAGAAGGCCGGGCTCATGCCGATCACGCGGTCGAAGACGGCCTTGCGGATATCGGCCACCACGCGCTCACCCAGACGGGTGACCAGCAGGTAGCGCAGCCCGGTCCCCAGCGCCAGAAGCGCGGCGATGAAGAGCGCCCCGGCGAAATAACGGTCCAGCAGCGCGCCATCCTCGATGTTGAAATTGTCGACCACGCGCCGCACCGCCAGCGGCAGGACCAGCGCCACCGCGGCGGTCAGCACCAGCGCCGTGATCGCCGCGACCATCAACTTGCGGTAGGGGCGCATGAAGGGCCACAACTCGCCGAGCGCGCCCACGCGTCTGGACTTTTCGCGATCGCGAATGTCGTTCCCGTTTGCGGCCTGCTGCGCCATGGATCGGTTTCCCCCGGTCGTTTCGGGCCCTGTCTTGGCGGGCGGACGCGCCGGGGTCAAGAGGCGGTCGGGCCGCATCTGCGGGGGAATGGAGCGGGCGACGGGAATCGAACCCGTATCATCAGCTTGGAAGGCTGAGGTCTTACCATTACACAACGCCCGCGACATCGCGTTGGTAGTCCAGCCCGGCGGTCCGGTCAAGCCTGCGCGGCCCCGATCAGTAGTTCTGCGCCTTGCGGATCTTGGTCATCCGCCCCTCCTCGGCGATGGCGCCGCCCAGCGTGGTCACCCCCTTGGCCTCCAGAAGGCCCAGCATGCGGATGAAGACCTCGGCGGTGGCCACCGCGTCGCCCATCGCGGTGTGCCGCGCCTCCGGCGGGATATGCACGCCGAACCGGTCGCACAGCGCATCCAGCGTGTGCTGCCCGGTATGGTCGAACAGCCCCGCCGACATCAGCACCGTGCACAGCACCGGGTTGTCGAAGCGCCGCCCGATCACGTCCTCCTTCAGCCGCAGGAAAGCCAGATCGAAGGGCGCGTTATGCGCCACCAGCACCGCGCCGTCGCAGAAGTCATGGAACCTGCGGCCGGCCTCACTGATGCCCGGAGCATCCGCGACCATCTCGTCGGAGATGTGATGAACCCGGGTCGAGGCGGCGGGAATCGACCGGCCGGGATTGACGAGGGTGTCGAATGTCTCGCCCCGCAGGATGCGGCCATTGACGATCCGCAGCCCGGCGATCTGCACGATCTCGTCGCCGCCCCGCGGCGAGAGGCCCGTGGTCTCGGTGTCGAACACCACGAAGGTCAGTTCTGACAGCGGGGTGTCGGCCAGATCTCCCTCGGGGATGCTGGGCAGGTTGAAATCGTAGAATTCGGGGCGCGCGTCGCAGGGCGTCAGCCCGGGCGAGGCCGAGGCGAGCGGCAGCACGATGCGGTAACCGCCATCATCGGGCTCCGACCACAGGTCGGTCTGGTGCGCGCTGAGCGCGTCGCGCCCCGAATACTCGCCATAGGCGGACGAAAGCGGCTCTTTCAGCCACTCGGTCAGTTGCCCGTCCATCACCGGCTCGCCCCGCCATGACAGGATCAGACGGGTCTCGGGCCCGTCCTCTTCGGCGGTCAACGTCAGCGCCTCGCGGGTGCCGTCCTGCGCGAGATGCCGCACGATCGACGCCAGAAGCGTGGTGATCGCAAAGCCGTCGCAACTGAGCAGCGCCTCGCTGCGCGGGGTGTCGAGCACCGCGTCGGTCCCCGCGCGGATACCGTCGAAGATGTGCCCCGCCGCCACCGGCGACATCGGCCAGCGGCGCGACTTGATCGCCGCGTGCCGCTCGCCCATGTCGTCGAGACAGGCGAAGAGCCGCGCCACCTCGTCCTCGATCCCCCGGCGGACCTGCGCCTGCGTCTCGGCCGGCAGGTCCTCGTCGGATTGCATCAGTTCCAGCAGCGCGCCGATGGTGCCGGCGGGGCGGCGCACCCCCTCCATCAGCGCCATGAACAGGTGATCGTGCCGGGCATGCGCGCTGAGATCCTCGGTCGCGTCCTGGAAGATCAGCACATGGCCCGACAGTTCCTCGTCCGACAGGATCGGGCTGACACGCCCCAGAAGGAACCGCGTGCCATCGGCCGAGGCCGCGAGAAACGTCTCGGCGGTGACCTCGCCGCGCACCCGGGCTTTCTGCACCCGCGACAGCGCGTCCATGATCGGTTCCGGGCGCAGGAAGGCCGAAAGCGGGCGGTCAAGGCCGATATCGCCCAGCAGATCCTGCGCCATGCGGTTGTAGAGCATCACGCGGTTCTCGGGCGTGGCCACGACGGCCCCCTCGCCCAGATCGCGAAACAGCGCCTCGAACAGCGCCTTCTCGCGGGCGATGCGGGCGGTCTCGCGCTCTATCGCGCGCTGGCGGGCGGCGCGGGCCTCTGACAGCGCGTCGTTGATCGCGTTGGCGGCAGGGGCAAGACTGCCGAGGTGTTTCGCCTGCGCCTCGTCGATTTCCAGATCGACATCGGCCCGCGCCCGCGTCGTCAGGTCCGAGGCCAGCGCGAGGATCGGTTTCGCGACGTTCTCGTCGAAGAGCAGCCCGATCCAGACCGACAGACCCAGCACGCCGAACCCCGCCAGCAGCCCGCCGATCACGTAGCCGTCCAGATCGCCGCCGGCCCGCGCATGGCCCAGCCACAGCGCCACGGCGATCAGCGCCGCCCCGCCCAGGCCGAGCGCCGCGAAGAACAGCGCGAAGCGCAGCCGCAGGCCGAGGCGCCGGGTCAGGGCCTCAATCATCGCCGCCCCCCTCCAGCAATTCGGTGATCCGCGCGGTCAGGTCGGCCGAGGCGAAGGGCTTGGTCATGAAGGCGTCGGCGCCCACGGCCAATCCCTTGCGGCGTTCCACGTCGCCGCCGCCGGCGGTGATCATCAGCACCTTGATCGCGGCGAGGTCCGGGTCGCGGCGGATGATCTCGCAGATTTCATACCCTGAACGTTCCGGCAGCATCACGTCGAGCACCACGAGATCGGGCGTCTCCTCGCGCAGCGCGGCAAGTGCTGCGTTGCCGCTCGCCTCGCGGCGCAGCTTGTAGCCCGCGCGCCCGATCAGATGGGTGAGCGCGAGCGCGATATTGTCCTCGTCCTCGACGAGCAGAACGGTCTTTTGCGACATTGCGGGCCTCCTCTCCCGGTCATGTCCGGCGCAATCACGACTGGCACAGCGCCTCCATCAGCGGATCATCGGCACCCACACTCCTCCATGTGGCCGCGTCCGGGTCCGCCAGGGCCGCGCGGCTGACATCAGCGCGCGCGCCGGCCTCGCAATCCACCAGCTGCGGGCGTTTCGCGGGCGGCGTCCAGCGCGCGAACAGGTACAAATCCGCCAGCAGGATACCGCTTGCATCTGGGTTTGTCTGCACGCCCGCCCGGTCCAGCGCCATGATCCGCGTGGTCTGCGGCACGACATAGGTCCAGGGCTTCCAGAAACGTGTCTCCTCGACCGTGGTCAGCACCTCGACGCCCTCGGGCAACCCCTCGACCGTGCGCCCGGCCCAGGAATATTCGGACCAGATCGCATAGCCCAGCATCGCCGCCCCCGCGGCCACCGGAATGAACCAGCGCGGCAGACGCCCGCCGCTGAGATGCCCGAGGATAAGCGCCAGCCCGGCGGCCGCCATCCCCGCGGCGACTGTCGCGATCAACTCGAAGAACATGGTCTACTCGCGCGCCCCTCTGGATTGCCCGATGGCCGATTGCATCGTCTTGACCACCATGAAGGCGTCGCGCAGATGATTGCGTTCCAGATCCGACATGTCCTCGGGGTTCATGAAATTGTCCGGCGCCTCGCCGCGGGCCACCTGCCCGGCCTGGTGGCGCAGCCGGGTCTCGGCGATCAGGTCATAGGCGTCCAGCAGATCATGCGCCCCGCTGGTCGAGATCACGCCGGCATCGCGCGCGCCCTCGATGCGCTGGCGGGTGCCGGCGTCGGTCAGCGATCCCAGCAGCGCGTAGATCCGTCCCAGATCGACCACCGGCACCACGCCCGACGCCTTCAGGTCGATGGTGTTGCGGTTCTCGCCCGACCGGATCAGCGTGAGCCCGCGGAAGAAGCCCAGCGGCACCGTATGCTTGAGCGAGTTCGAGATCATGTGCGCCACGAAGATCGAGTTCTTCTTGGCCTTCGCCAGGACCTCCTCCTGCAGGTTGTCGAACAGCGCGGTCTCGCCGGCGATCGGGCGCAGGTCGAACATCACCGAGGCGAGCATCTGCGCCTCGGTGTCGGGCTGCCGGATCCAGCGGGCGAAATAATTCCGCCACACGCCGCGCGGCTGGCGCCAGCGCGGATTGGTCGCCATCATGTCGCCGGGGCAGTAATAGAAGCCGCAGATGTCCAGCCCGTCGCTGACATATTTCGCCAGCTCGGCGAAATAGGCGTCGTGATCGTCGGGGCGGAACGCATCGTCCAGGATCAGGCAGTTGTCCTGGTCGCTGACGCCGGTCTGCTCGCGCCGGCCCTGGCTGCCGCAGGCGGCCCAGAGATAGGGCACCGGCGGGGGGCCCAGCTTTTCCTCGGCCAGCGTCAGCAGCCGGCGGGTGATCGCGTCGGTGATGTCGGTGATCCGCCGGGTGATGGATCCGGGCTTGACCCCGGCCTGCACCAGCTGCGCCAGCAGCCCCGGCACCCGTTCCATCACATGCGCCATGTCCGCAGCCGACCGGGCGCCGGCGATATCGGCGACCATGTGGCTGGCGGTGGCGGCCTGCTGGCGAAAGAGATCGGTCTTGCCGATCATCCCCACCACGCGGCCATTGCGCGCCACCGGCAGGTGATTGACGCCCAGCTCGGCCAGCGTCATCAGCGCGTCAAGGCCCAGCCGGTCGGGCGCGATGGTGACCGGATCGGGGGTCATCACTTGGGCGACAGTGACGGTCCCGTCGAGATCCTCGGCCAGCACCCGGTTGGTCAGGTCATGCACGGTGATGATCCCCGACAGCCTGTCGCCCTCCATCGCCACGACCGACGAGATGCCATGCTTGCGCATCAGCCGCGCGACATCCGATATCGTGGTCCCGGGCGTGCAGGTGACCGGCTTGTTCGACATCAGGTCCGAGACCTGAAGCGCGGTCAGGCCGGTGGCATAGGGCCCGGTCTCGTTGGGATCGGTGGGGCGGGCGCGCTGGAACCAGCGCGCGACGGTCTCGCAGCGCGACAGCAGCGTCTCGAAATGCGCCTTGGGGATCAGGATCAGGCGCGAGTCTTCGGTCGCCTGCACGTTCAGTTGCGCGGTGCCGTCGCGCAGCAGCCCGCGCTCGCCCATGATCTCGCCGGGGCCGCGATGCGCCACGAGGTCCTGCGCGCCGGCCTGCATGTCGAAGCCGCCGCTCTCGATCACGTAAAGCCCGTCCAGCGGATCGCCCTTGGACAGCAGCACCTCGTCCGCGCCGATCTCGAGGCGCCGCAGGTCGGGGGCGATGCGATCGCGCAACTCCTCCGACAGGTCGTCGAACGGCGCGTGACGGCACAGGATCTCGATCAGGGCGGGGTCTGCGTCGGTCATTCGTGCCGGCTCCTGCGGGTCTGGAAATTCCGGAAGTTGGGAAAAGCGTCTGAAAGCGCCCGGTNCGGTCATTCGTGCCGGCTCCTGCGGGTCTGGAAATTCCGGAAGTTGGGAAAAGCGTCTGAAAGCGCCCGGTCGATGCCGCCAATAGCGGCGGGCGAATGGCAGCAGGGGCGGCATGCGCCGCCCCTGCCCCGCTGTGTCGCCTAGTGGTCGGCCGCCGCGGCGGCCGCACCCTTGGGCACCCGCACGCTTTCGACCAGGTCGTCGATCTCCTGCGGGATCGGCGCCGTCATCTTCGATACCGTGAACGCCACGATGAAGTTGATGATCGCCCCCACGGCCCCGAAGGACGTGGACTTGATCGTGCCAAGCAGCGGGTCCGCATCCGTGAAGCTGTTGGTATCGGGAACGAAGAACCAGCCCTTGTGCAGGAAGATGTAGACCAGCGTGACGATCAGGCCGGTCAGCATGCCGGCCACGGCGCCCTTGTTGTTCACCTTGGTGAAGATGCCCATCATCAGCACCGGAAAGAGCGATGCCGCCGCGATGCCGAAGGCCAGCGCCACGGTCTGCGCCGCAAAGCCCGGCGGGTTGAGGCCCAGGTAAGAGGCCACCACGATCGCCGCCGCCATCGCGATGCGCGCCGAAAGCAATTCGCCCTTTTCCGAGATGTTGGGGTTGAAGCGCCCCTTCACCAGGTCGTGGCTGACCGCCGAGGAAATGGCGAGCAACAGACCCGCCGCCGTCGAAAGTGCGGCAGCGATGCCGCCCGCGGCCACCAGGCCGATCACCCAGCCCGGCAGGTTGGCGATCTCCGGGTTGGCGAGCACGAGGATGTCACGGTTGAAGTTGGTCAGCTCGTTGCCTTCCCAGCCTTCCTGCGCGGCACGCTCCTGCATGTCCGCATCCGCGTCGTTGTAGTACTGGATGCGGCCATCGTCGTTCTTGTCTTCCCAGCCCAGAAGGCCGGTCTGCTGCCAGGTGGCCATCCAGTCATAGGCGGGGTCGTCGGCGATCTGCTGGGTCGAGACGGCCTGCCCGCCGGTGCCTTCGGGCCACATCAGGTCGGTGATGTTCAGACGCGCCATCGCCCCCACGGCCGGGGCCGTCAGGTAGAGAAGCGCGATGAAGACCAGCGCCCAGCCGGCCGACCAGCGCGCATCGGCGACCCGCGGCACGGTGAAGAAGCGCATGATGACATGCGGCAGGCCGGCGGTGCCGATCATCAGCGACAGGGTGAACAGCACCATGTTGAGCGTGTCACCGTGATGCGCGGTATATTCCCTGAAGCCCAGCTCGGTCACGATCTGGTCGAGCTTTTCCAGCAACGGCATGCCCGAGGCCTGATGCTCGCCGAAGAGACCCAGCGCCGGGATCGGGTTCCCGGTCAGCTGCAGCGAGATGAACACGGCCGGGATCGTGTAGGCCGAGATCAGCACGATATACTGCGCCACCTGCGTGTAGGTCACGCCCTTCATGCCGCCGAAGACCGCGTAGGCAAAGACCACCACGGCACCGATCAGCAGGCCGAGCGTGTTGCTGACCTCGAGGAACCGGCCGAAGGCGACGCCGACGCCGGTCATCTGGCCGATCACGTAGGTCAACGAGGCCACGATCAGGCAGATCACCGCAACCAGCCGTGCGGTGGGGCTGTAGAACCGGTCGCCGATGAATTCCGACACCGTGAACTTGCCGAACTTGCGCAGGTAGGGTGCCAGAAGCAGCGCCAGCAGCACGTAACCGCCGGTCCAGCCCATCAGGAAGGACGAGTTGTCATAGCCGGTGAAGGCGATGAGACCCGCCATCGAGATGAACGAGGCCGCCGACATCCAGTCGGCCGCGGTCGCCATGCCGTTGGTGACGGGATGCACGCCGCGCCCGGCGGCGTAGAATTCGGAGGTCGATCCGGCGCGTGCCCAGACCGCGATCGCGATATAGAGGGCAAACGACGCGCCCACGAATATCAGGTTGATTGTAAACTGATCCATTTATCCGGTTCCTGTCCCTGTCCCTGTCACTCTTCGCCGACGCCGTGTTCGGCATCGAGCTTGTTCATCCGCCAGGCGTAGAAGAAGATCAGCGCCAGGAAGACGAGGATCGACCCTTGCTGGGCGAACCAGAAGCCCAGATCGGTGCCGCCCACGGAGATCCCCGAAAGCAGGGGACGCAACAGGATGCCGAAGCCGAACGACACGAGCGCCCAGATCACCAGGCTGATGAGAATGATGCGCACATTGGTCTTCCAATATGCCCTCGCCGCTTCCTTTTCTTTCTCTGTCACAGACAAGTCATGTCCTCCCTTTCCGAAAGGTGTGTTCGAAGATATCCTCGTGCCCGGCCGGGACCGTCCCCGGGGCGCGGGCTCTCCCTTACGCGGTCGCCTGCCTGACCACCGCGCTCAGCTCTTGTGCCACGACGTCGATCTCGGCCATGGCATCGACACGGGCGAGCACGCCCCTGCCGTCGTAATAGTCGATCAGCGGGGCCGTCTGCGCGTGATAGGCGCTCAGCCGGCTGGCCACCGTCTCGGCATTGTCATCGGCGCGGCGCGTCATCTCGGTGCCGCCGCACTTGTCGCAGACCCCGGCCACGGCGGGGGTCTTGTGAATGTCGTGATAACCTTCGCCGCATCCGGCACAGGTGAAACGGCCCGAGATCCGCTCGACCATCGCCTGATCCTCGACCTCTAGGCTGATCGCGGCACGGATACCCTGATCCATGTCAAACAGCAGAGCATCCAGCGCCTCGGCCTGCACCGTGGTGCGCGGAAATCCGTCGAGGATGACACCCCCCGCGCAATCGGCCTGCGACAGCCGGTCGCGCAGGATGGCGATGACGATCTCGTCGCTGACAAGATCGCCCGCCTCCATCACGGCCTTCGCCCGCTGGCCGGCCTCGGTGCCGGCGGCGACGGCGGCGCGCAACAGGTCCCCCGTCGACAATTGCACCAGCCCGAAACGGTCCTCGAGCATCCGCGCCTGCGTACCCTTGCCCGCACCCGGAGGCCCGAGCAGGATGAGATTGACGGGAGAGACCCGGCTTGCATCCATCATGGTCCCCTCCGTTCAGGCGCTGGCGCGGTTGGCGATCAGGTCGTCGACCACCGACGGATCGGCCAGCGTCGAGGTATCGCCGAGGCTGTCATGCTCGTTCTCTGCGATCTTGCGCAGGATGCGGCGCATGATCTTGCCCGACCGCGTCTTGGGCAGGCCCGGCGCCCACTGGATGACGTCCGGCTTGGCGATCGGCCCGATCTCGGTGCGCACCCAGTTCTGCAACTCCTTGCGCAGGTCGTCCGTGGCCTCGACCCCGTCCATCAGGGTGACATAGCAGTAGATGCCCTGCCCCTTGACGTCATGCGGATAGCCCACGACCGCCGCCTCGCTGACCGAAGCATGCGCGACCAGCGCCGATTCCACCTCGGCGGTGCCCATGCGGTGGCCCGAGACGTTGATCACGTCATCGACGCGCCCGGTGATCCAGTAATCGCCGTCCTTGTCACGGCGGCAGCCGTCACCGGTGAAGTAGTAGCCCTTGTATTGTTGGAAATACGTGGCCTCGAACCGCGCGTGATCGCCCCAGACGGTGCGCATCTGGCCCGGCCAGCTATCCTTGATGCACAGCACGCCGGACGCCTCGGTGTCGGTCTGCTCCTGTCCGGATTCGGGCTCCAGCACCGCGGGCTGCACGCCGAAGAACGGCTTGGTGGCCGATCCCGGCTTCTGCTCGCGCCGGATCCCCGGCAGCGGGGTGATCAGGATGCCGCCGGTCTCGGTCTGCCAGAACGTGTCGACGATCGGGCAGCGGCTCTTGCCGACATTCTCGTTGTACCAGTTCCACGCCTCGGGGTTGATCGGCTCGCCGACCGAGCCGAGGATGCGCAGGCTCGACAGATCGCTGCCCTCGACGGGCTCGGTGCCCTTGCCCATCAGCGCGCGGATCGCGGTGGGGGCGGTGTAGAACTGCGTCACCTTGTGCTTCTCGCAAACCTGCCAGAACCGGCCCGCATCGGGCCATGTCGGCACGCCCTCGAACATCAGCGTGGTCGCGCCGTTGGCGAGCGGGCCGTAGACGATGTAGCTGTGCCCGGTGACCCAGCCGACATCGGCGGTGCACCAGTAGACGTCGCCGGGGTGATAGTCGAACACGTATTCATGCGTCATCGCCGCATACGCCAGGTACCCGCCCGAGGTGTGCACGACCCCCTTGGGCTGACCGGTGGACCCCGAGGTGTAAAGAATGAACAGCGGATCCTCGGCGTTCATCTCCTCGGCGGGGCAGTCGGCATCGACCTTCTCGGCCTCCTCGTGCCACCAGTGATCGAGACCGGACCGCCACGCCACCTGCTGGCCGGTACGCTTGACCACCAGCGTCTTGACGTCCGAGGTGTCGTGCAGCAGCGCCTGGTTGACATTGTCCTTCAGCTTGGTCGCGCGGCCGCCGCGCGGCGCGGCATCGGCGGTGATCACCACCTTGGCGTCGCAGCCGTTCACCCGCGCGCCCAGCGCGTCGGGCGAGAACCCGGCGAAGACCACCGAATGGATCGCGCCGATCCGCGCGCAGGCCAGCATCGCGTAGGCGGCCTCGGGGATCATCGGCAGGTAGATCACCACGCGGTCGCCGCGGCCCACGCCCATGGATTTCAGGACATTGGCCATCTTGCAGGTCTGCGCGTGCAAGTCGCGGTAGCTGATATGCAACGCCTCGTCCTTGGGATCGTCCGGCTCCCAGATGATCGCGGTCTCGTCGCCGCGCGTTTCCAGATGCCGGTCGATGCAGTTCGCCGCGACGTTCAGCGTGCCGTCCTCGAACCACTTGATCGAGACGTTGCCGAACTCGAACGAGGTGTTCTTCACCTTGGAATAGGGCTTGATCCAGTCCAGCCGCTTGCCATGCGTGCCCCAGAACGTCTCGGGATCGCGGATCGAGTCCGCGTACATCCGCTGGTAGGTGTCGTGATCGACATGGAACCCGGCCGGATGGGCCGCGTCGGGGTGTTTTGCGTCGTTCATTGCTGTTTCCTCCATCCCTGACCGTCCGGACGGGCCGGACGGAATCTGCATTCCATTGCATACTATACGCCAGCACTGCCATCAGATTAACATGGCCGATGCAACTTATTAAAATCATGTGAAACTCGCCGTGTCAGCCCTTGTGAATCGTGTAAATTTCTTTGACCCTTCGGCGTTTACCAAGGCAGGATCGCGGCTTATCGCGTCCGGGGCGCGCAACCGGAGGGTCAGGACCGTTCAAAAAATCCCGGCCCACGGCATGAAAATTGCGTGACCGGCGCGCCCCGCCTCTTTCACCGGGGCCGACGCGCCCTGGGAACGTGCCGCTACGTCAAACTTGATTCGTATTGATTCGGTCTAGGCCCGCTCTCATTTCCACGTTCCAGCGCGCCTGCGCGGCGTGAAAATTCGGCTGCTTCCATTATTATGCTGCACTGCAGCATAATCCGTGCTATGTGATGAGAAAGCCATTGAAGGAACCATTCCATGCAGCCGACACACCCGTTCGATCTCGGCAATATCGTGTTGCCCAGCCTCGACCTTCTGACCGAGGTGCAGATGGTCGTCGCCATGCGCATGGCCGGGCTGGTCGGGCTCTGGCCCGTCG
This sequence comes from Roseovarius sp. D22-M7, assembly GCF_037083785.1. Classification (NCBI taxonomy): domain Bacteria; kingdom Pseudomonadati; phylum Pseudomonadota; class Alphaproteobacteria; order Rhodobacterales; family Roseobacteraceae; genus Roseovarius; species Roseovarius sp. D22-M7. The sequence goes on along the minus strand of NZ_JBAPKY010000039.1, from coordinate 22,767 downwards.
AGTCGTCCGAAACGCAGCGCATGTTCAGCGAAAAGGGCCCCGCCCTGATGGGCGCCGCCACCGATGCCGGCACCGCGGCGATGGCCGGGCAGCGCCTCGACGAGATCATGATCGCGGCGATCACCCCGCTGACCGGCACCGCCCGCGACAACCGGATGCGCCTGTCCACGCGCCGCGGCTGAGCGGCTATTCCGGCAGTGTCTCGCCAGAGCCGCCGAACTCCGCCGGAAAGTCCTTCATCTTGGGCAATCCGTCGGGGATGCGCAGCACCGCCTCGGCATAGTTGACATGCAGCCCCGGCGCGAAGTCGAGCGTCGGCAGAAGCGCCGCGTAGACATCGACCAGGTCCAGCGGCGGATGGTCGGTCATCACGTGACCGCCGCATTGCGTGCACCATTTGCGCTGACTGTTCGGCGTCTTGGCATATGTCGCCAGATGCGCCTCGCCTTTCGTGATGCGCACGGCGTCCGGCGGCCACAGCGTGAACGCGTTGACCGGCCCCGCCGACCAGTGCCGGCAACTCTCGCAATGGCAGTATCCCATGCCCGCGGGCTCTCCGGTCACCTCGACCGCGACCGCCCCGCAAAAGCACGCGCCCCGATGCGTCTGGGTCATGCGTCTCTCCTCCTCCTCGTTGCGTCGGGCAAGCCTATCATTTCTGCCCGCCTCGCGAAATCCGGCCGCACCGCGCCCCGCCCTTGCATCTCCCGGTCGGGGTGACACATTACCCGCCAAGGAGACGCCCCATGCCCTACGCCCATTCCGACAAGACCGACGCGGTCCTCGCCCATCCCGCCCCCGACGTCGCCAACCGCGAAAAGCTCGAAGGCGGCAAGCGCTTCGTCATGGCGACAGAGTTCGAGCCGGCGGGCGACCAGCCCACCGCCATCGCAGAGCTCAGCACCGGCGTCCTCGACGGCGAGCGCGACCAGGTCCTGCTGGGCGCCACCGGCACCGGCAAGACCTTCACCATGGGCAAGGTCATAGAGGAAACGCAGCGCCCGGCGATCATCCTCGCCCCCAACAAGACGCTGGCCGCCCAGCTTTACGGCGAGTTCAAGGGCTTCTTTCCGGACAACGCGGTGGAATATTTCGTCAGCTATTACGACTATTACCAGCCCGAGGCCTATGTGCCACGCTCGGACACCTTCATCGAGAAGGAATCCCAGATCAACGAGCAGATCGACCGGATGCGCCACTCGGCCACCCGCGCCCTGCTGGAACGCGACGACGTGATCATCGTGGCCTCCGTCTCGTGCATCTACGGCATCGGCTCGGTCGAGACCTATGGCGCGATGACCCAGGACCTGCATGTCGGCGGCGAGTACGACCAGCGCAAGATCATGGCCGATCTCGTCGCCCAGCAATACAAGCGCAACGATCAGGCCTTCCAGCGCGGCAGCTTCCGGGTGCGCGGCGATTCCCTTGAAATCTTCCCCGCCCACCTCGAGGATCGCGCGTGGCGGCTTTCGTTCTTCGGCGACGAGCTCGAGGCGATCACCGAATTCGACCCCCTGACCGGCGAGAAGACCAGCAATTTCGACAAGATCCGCGTCTACGCCAATTCGCATTACGTGACGCCCAAGCCGACGATGCAGCAGGCCGTCATCCAGATCAAGAAAGAGCTGCGCACCCGCCTCGACCAGCTCGTCGGCGAGGGCAAGCTGCTCGAGGCACAGCGGCTGGAACAGCGCACCCAGTTCGATCTGGAAATGCTCGAGGCGACGGGCGTCTGCAACGGCATCGAGAACTACTCGCGCTACCTCACCGGCCGCGCTCCGGGCGAGCCGCCGCCTACGCTTTTCGAATTCATCCCCGACAACGCCATCGTCTTCGCCGACGAAAGCCACGTCTCGGTCCCGCAGATCGGCGGCATGTACAAGGGCGACTTCCGGCGCAAGATGACGCTGGCCGAACACGGCTTCCGCCTGCCCTCCTGCATGGACAACCGCCCCCTGAAGTTCGAGGAATGGAACGCCATGCGCCCGCAATCGGTCTTCGTCTCGGCCACCCCGGCGGCGTGGGAGATGGAGCAGACCGGCGGCATCTTCACCGAACAGGTGATCCGCCCCACCGGCCTCATCGATCCCTATATCGAGATCCGGCCCGTCGACACCCAGGTCGACGACCTGCTCGACGAGGTGCGCCGCGTCAGCCAGGCGGGCTACCGCACGCTGTGTACGACACTGACCAAGCGCATGGCCGAGGATCTGACCGAATACCTGCACGAACAGGGCATCCGCGTACGCTACATGCATTCCGAGATCGACACGATCGAGCGGATCGAGATCCTGCGCGACCTGCGCCTCGGCGCATTCGACGTGCTGGTGGGCATCAACCTGCTGCGCGAGGGGCTCGACATCCCCGAATGCGGGCTGGTGGCGATCCTCGATGCCGACAAGGAAGGCTTCCTGCGCTCGGAGACGTCACTGATCCAGACCATCGGCCGCGCCGCGCGCAATTCCGAAGGCCGGGTCATCATGTATGCCGACCGCGTGACAGGGTCGATGGAGCGCGCGATCGGCGAGACCGATCGCCGCCGCGCCAAGCAGATCGCCTATAACGAGGAACACGGCATCACCCCCGAAACGATCCGCAAGAACGTCGATGACGTGCTGCAAGGGCTCTACAAGGGCGACGTGGACATGAACCGCGTGACCGCGAAAGTGGACAAACCGCTCGCCGGCGCCAACATGCAGGCCCATCTCGACGCCCTGCGCACCGACATGCGCAAAGCCGCCGAGAACCTCGAATTCGAGGAAGCCGCCCGCCTGCGCGACGAGGTCAAGCGACTGGAAGCCGTGGATCTCGCCGTTGCCGACGATCCTCTCGCGCGCCAGCAGGCCGTGGAAAAGGCCTCCGCCGAGGCCACCAAGGGCAAGGGCCGCTCAACGGCGGGCAAGCCGGGACAGAGGGGCGGGAACGTGAAGAGAAGGGGGCGTCCCTAATCATCCAACGGCATCTCAATTGTTGCGCCAAACTTCGGAAGTGCTCTGTCAACAAGACGCTTGAATTGTTCCCAATCGGAGGAAGCCTTCATTAGGGTTATTACAGACGCTAAATGCTCTCGCAGCTTGGGGTCGCCTACATCTTCTGTGAGCCATTGGTGATGGCGATGCTTTCTAGTTCCTTTTGAAAGCTTTGGATTCTTGGCCTTCAGCGCATCTAGAACACCGGGTGCTAGCCGCTCATATACTAGATCGTTTGTATATTTTCCGACAACACCAGGTCGCTGTCTGACAGACTTTGCTTTCCATTCCCAGTCACGTAACCGAAACATTTGTCGATAGAAGTCGTCAGGAAAAACCTTGGTCCACTTCCGAAGTTCTTCTGCAATAAATTGTTCTAGAATTTCATTAAGCGCATTTCTAGCTCTTACATCCTGATAACCTGTAGCTTCATCAACAAGGGCAATAATACCTACGTGGGCCAAGGCGCGGATAAGTATTTCCGCTTGTTTTGCAACGTGCTTCTGATTGTGAGGCAGCACGCCAGCGTCCCTTGCCGTTAGGTAAACCTCACACACCTCAGGTAGAATTTCGGCTCTATAGCCAAGCGCAACTCCCCCAGTTTGCACGCGAAACGAAACAGGACGGCTCTTTTCCCGTAATTCTTCTGAAATATATGGAAAAATTGCTTTACCCTGCAAAATTGCAGGCAATCTTTCATCTCCTCCCTCGTTCCTAACATTAGCCTTTCTGTGACGCCCTAAGGCCTGCAGAAATCCTGCCTGCGACAAAACTCTGGTCTCATCCTCTAGAACAAAACACTGTATTTCTGTTCCACCCAAACTCAAAGGATTATCAGGTGAACCGTACAATGCTTCGGGTACGTCTTTGCTCCACCGCGCAGCAGCAGCTTTCTGAGCAATTTCCTTTCGCTGCTCCGGCGACATTCGTTCCGCTCGAGCCTTGCCACCTTTTGAACGGGAATCATTTGGGTCAGTAGTCATTATGCTTGCTCCATATTGTTCAGCAAGCATATGCTTGCTGAACAATATGGAGCAAGCATTTTTAACTGCAAGAGAAGCAATCCGCAGGGTGAGCAGTAACCCACCATACGCAATGGCTTCATCAGTCAGTGTTTTACATGAAAGAATTGCATCTTAACGTCGCTTTCACCATCCTTGCTGCACCGTTCCTTTGATTGAAAACCGCAAATCTCCCCTCTCGCCCGAGGTCTGGCTGCATAACCTCTTCACCTCCAAGGCCGTGCAGCAGGGCGGAGTAATCCGACGCAAAGCGAGGGATATCGAGCGTTTCGCCGGCATGGCGCTCTTCATGCGCGAAATCCACCGCCGCGGCTACCAGGTGGCCGAGAATTCCGGGCAGATCATCATCTTCTGCAACCGCGCCCCGGTCCGCTGGCTCACCGATGGCCACCAGCGCCCGATTTCTTCAAAAGAAATCGGCCCGAAATCTTTCAAAGATTTCGGGCACACTCCGAACGCGTGACCGCACATGGCCCAGCGCGACCCCTTCACAGCTGCCGCCGGCAACCCTACCTTCACGGCATGGCACGCTACCTCATCATCGCCGGCATCGTGCTCGTGGTCATCGGCCTGCTCTGGGGACCGCTGACGCGGCTCGGACTCGGCCGGCTGCCCGGCGATATCGTGATCGAGCGCGAAAGCTTCACGCTTTACATCCCCGTCACCAGCGCGATCCTCGTCTCGGTCGTGCTATCGGTCGTCGTCACGCTGATCCGCAGCTTTCTGGGTCGCTGATCGGGCCAACTTGCCGACACGGCCCGCCGCGCAAGGTAAACCTTCCTGATGGCTCTCTGATTGCGTACACTTCACGCGTACACGTGGTACACCCCGTACGCATCATGCCGCCTTGACGATATCAGGTCATGCGCCTGAACCGTTGCACCAGCGCCACCATCCAGGCACCGAAAAACGCCCCCAAGGCGTCGGCCAGCAGATCCGCGACTTCCAAGGCCCGCCCCACGAGGGGCTGCACAACCTCTATCAACGCGCCATACCCCGTTGCCGCCAAGGCCACGAAAAACCAGCTTTTCGGGTGTCGCCACGCCATCGGTGCGGCAAGCGCCGCGAAGGCCAGAATATGTCCCAGCTTGTCGCTTTGCGGCACGCCCGGCGGCCCCTGCGGCACCGGCCCGAGGGTCAGCACCGCGATCGTGACGGCAAGGGCAAGGGTCAGGACATGGGCCATGCCACCTGATACGCCCCGCCCTGCCCGCGATCAAGCATCCATCAGAAATCGAACAGCTCGCCGAGGAAACTTTCCTTCTTTTTCCGCGGCTTGCCGTGCGATCCGCCACGGTCGTCATAGCGCTGCGGCGCGGCCTCGGGCGCCGACCGGTCGATGATCTTGTCAAGCTCGCCACGGTCGAGCCAGACGCCCCGGCATTCCGGGCAGTAGTCGATCTCGACGCCACTGCGTTCCGCCAGCACGAGTTTCGTTCCATCGATCGGGCACTGCATCGCTATCCTCCTGTGTGTTTCACCGGGGATATGGGCGCGCCGAATGGGCCGCGCAAGGGCCTTCGGTCAGCGGATCACGTGCACCGAGCAGGTCGCGTGGCGCACCACCTTGGCGGCGGTGGAGCCCAGAAGCATGTCCTGCATGCCCGGCCGGTGGCTGGCGATCACGATGCAGTCGGGCTCGTGCTTCTCGGCCCAGTCGAGGATGGTGCGCGAGGAATGCCCGTCGACCACATGCGAACTGGCATTGGGCAGCGAGGCCGCGATATCGGAAAGCTCCTTTCGGACCGCCTCCTTGGCCTGATCGCGGTAGCCTTCGGGCAGGTAGGTCATCGCGTAATTCGGGACCTCCTCGACGACATGCAACAGGCTGATGCGGCCATCCTCGGCCAGCAGGCGCTTGGCCACGGCGAGGGCGCCGGCGCTGTCGCGCTCGTCATCGAAGGACACGGGAACGAGAACATGTTTGTACATCGGATATCCTTTCTCGGTTTCGCCTCAGACTCTATCCCGGACCGCAGGGGCCTGCATTGATCCAGATCAGCCGCCGCGTCCCCTGTCCAAGCGTTCGTGGGCAGAGTATCACATGCCGCCCGGCGCGCCGTCAAAGCGGGCCACGCGCAGGCCGCCGGTCTCGAGCTCGGCGCGCAGCGCCCGCGCGATGGCCACGGCCTCCGGCGTGTCGCCATGCAGGCAGATCGTGTCGATCCGGGTGGGGATCCGCGCGCCGCTCTCGGCGATGATCGCCCCCGCCCGGATCATCGCCAGAACGCGTTTCGCGGCCTCGCCGGCGTCATGGATCACCGCGCCGGGCAAGCGCCGGTCCACAAGCGTGGCATCGTCGTTATAGGCGCGGTCCGCGAAGATCTCGCAGGCCATGTGCGCGCCAAGGTCGCGCGCCGCGGCCTCCTGCGCGGTGCCGGCAAGCACCATCACGATGATCTGCGGGTCGATCGACAGCGCCGCCGAATACGCGGCCCGCGCCAGATCCGCGTCCTCGGAGGTCATGTTGGCAAGCGCGCCGTGCAGCTTGAGATGGCGCACGGCGCCGCCGGCGCTGCGCGCCACGGCTTGCGCCGCCCCAAGCTGGTAGCGCAGGAGATTGCCGAGCGTCTCGTGCCCGAGATCGATGCGCCGGCGACCGAACCCCTGCAGATCGGAGAACCCGGGATGCGCGCCGATCCCCACATCGCAGGCCACGGCGCGGGCCATTGTCCGGGCCATCACGTCGGGGTCGCCGGCATGGAAACCACAGGCGATATTTGCGGAGGTGACGACGTCCAGCAGGGCCGCATCATCGCCCATGCCCCACGCGCCGAAGCTTTCGCCCATGTCGGCATTGAGATCGACGCTGCTCTGCATGGCTCAACCCTTTTCCTCGTTGCCGGCAGTGACGCCGCCGACCAGTTGATAGGACAGAAGATCGCGGATGTCATGCGGGTCGCGCCGGAGGGGCGTGGCGCTCGCGCGCAGCCGGCCTTGCGCCTTGGCCGCGGCACGCTCGATCCGCAGCCCCTCGTCCGGTGCGACGAAGCGGAACCGGATCCGCGCGCCGGGGGCCGCCTGCGCGACGCGCGGCAGATCGCAGGGCAGGACCGAGCCGATGCGAGGATAGCCGCCCGTGGTCTGGCATTCGGCCAGCAGCACGAAGGGCGTGCCATCGCCGGTGATCTGGATGTCGCCGGGCACGATCACCTCGGACAGCACCGACAGCCCCGCCGCGCTGGCGAAACCCGGGCCGTCGGAGACCATGCGCACCCCCATCCGGTTGCCGCGAGCGTCGCGGCCGAAGGACGTGACCTCGAAGCGCGCGATCTCGGCCGCGGCGAAAAAGCCGGTCTGGAAACCCGCCAGCATGCGCACCTCTCCGCCATCGAAGCGCGGGTCGTCGGGCAGTTTCAGGCCGATGCCGCCCATGTCCGCGTCGGGGCCGAGGGGCAGGTCGTCGCCGCTTTCGATCCGCCGGCCGAGACCGGCAGCGAGATGCGCAGACCGCGCGCCAAGGCGCCGCGCAACGTCGATCCCGCCCCCGATATGCAGATAGCCGTAGACGCCGTGCGTGGCACCGCCGAGGCGCAGACGCGCGCCCGCAGGCAACAGGTGAGAAGCGTTCCACGCGAGGGCAGCGCCGTCGATGCCGGCCTGCATAGGCGCGCCCGTGAGGGCGATGCGGGTGTCGCGGCTGACCTCGAACGTGCCGCCCGCGCCAGCCATTTCCAGCGCGGCAAGCCGTGAATCCTGATTGAGTAGCGCCGCACCCTCGGCCATCGCCAGCCGGTCCGCCGCCCCGCCGCGCGACAACCCGAACGCCAGGTAGCCCGCCCGTCCACCGTCCTGCACGCTTAGCCCCGGCCCGGCCTGATGCACGAACAGGCGGCTCATCGGATCGCCTCGGACACCGCACCGCCATCGGGACCCGCGGCACAAAGGCGTTCGTAGGTCTCGCGCGTCACGGCCTCGAACAGAACCTCGTCACCGGGGCGCAGCACGAAGGGTGCCTCGGCCTCTGGGCGGAACGGGCGAAACGCGGTCTGGCCGATATGCCGCCAGCCGGTGGGGGTCGAGACGGAAAACAGCACCAGCTGCCTGATCGCCACGGTCAACGCACCCACGGGCACGGGGTCGGTCAGATCGGTCTGGCGGGGGATGTCCCAGGCCGGCGGCAATTCGCCCAGGTAGGGCTGGCCGGGGGCGAAGCCGATGGTCTGCACGCGCACCCGGGTTTCGGCGATCTGCGCCACGGCGGTCTCGGTATCCAGCCCCACGGCTTCGGCGGCCTCGGCCAGTTGCGGGGCCAGATCGGTGCCGTAGACCGTAGGAATGCGCCACAGCCTGCGCCCGCCGGGCAGATCGGCGGCGTACCAGTCGCGGCTGTCCAGCAGGCCCCGGATCTCGGAACGCAACGTGCCGAAATCCACGCGCAGCGCGTCGAACCGCAGGAAGGCCGAGACGAGCGAGGTTGCACTTTCCTCGACCCCCGCGGGCGCGGCGGCGTCGAGGGCGGCGCGAAAGGCGAGCGCGGCGCGGTTGGCCGGCTCGCTCAGCGCATCGCCGAACGAGACCAGCATACCGTCCAGCCCCACCCGCCCAATGCAGGGAAAGGCGGCATCTGCCAGCGCGGTCTGGCGGTTGTCACTCATGCATCACCGACCCGGCATTGACGAAAACCATGCCTACTGAACGGCATAGGGCAGGAAGAGAGCGATCTGCGGAAAGGCGATCAGCAGCCCGGCCATGACCAGCATCGTCGCCGCATACGGTATGGCGCCCAGCATCACCTCGCTCATCCGGCCGCCCTGCCGCGCCCCCTGCACGACATACAGGTTCAGACCCACCGGCGGGGTGATCAGCGCCATCTCGACCAGCACGATCATCAGGATGCCGAACCAGATCGCATCATAGCCCTGCGCCACCACCAGCGGGACGATGATCGGGATGGTGACCACCATCAGCGACAGCGTCTCGATGAAGAAGCCCAACACGAGGTAGATCCCGACCACCACCAGGATGGTCCCGAGCGGCGACAGCCCCATCCCCTCCAGCAGCGATTCCAGTTCGCGCCCGAGGCCCGCCGAGGCAAGGGTGAAATTCAGGAACGACGCGCCGATCACCACCAGCATGATCATCGCGGTGATCTTGACGGTACCGAGCAGGCTTTGCCGCAGCACGTCGAAATTGACCGTCCCGAAGACCAGCGCGATCACCAACGCGCCGAACACGCCCACCGAGGCCGCCTCGGTCGGGGTGGCCCAGCCCTTGTAGATCGTGCCGATGATGACGGTGAAGAGCAGGATGATCGGCACCAGTTGCACCAGCGCGCGCAGCATCTTCACCAGCGGGTAGCGGCGCTGCTCGCCGCCCAGATCCGGACGGATCATGCAGATGATGACCGTCACCACCATGAAGGCGAGCGCCAGCGCCAGCCCCGGCACGAGGCCCGCGAGAAAGAGCTTCGGGATCGAGCTTTGCGTGAGAAAGCCGTAGACGATCAGGTTGATCGAGGGCGGGATCATGATGCCAAGCGTGCCGCCCGCTGCGATCGCGCCGGAAAAGAGCTTGGGGTCGTAGCCCAGCTTCTCGGCCTGCGGCATCGCGACGGTCGCCACGGTCGCGGCGGTCGCCACCGAACTGCCCGAGGTCGCCGAGAACATCGTCGCGGTCGCGACATTGGCATGCACCAGCCCGCCCGGCAGCCAGCTGACCCACTTGTCGAGCGCGGCATAGGTCCGCGTCGCGATGCCTGACCGCACGAGGATCTCGCCCAGAAGCACGAAGAACGGGATGGCGATCAGCGTCGGGTTGTTCGAGGTCGACCACACCAGATTGCCAAGCCCTCGGATCAACGGGAAGGCGCTGTAGAAGAGATCGAGGCCGAACCCGAGAAGAAACAACACGATCCCCACCGGGATCGACAGGGCCAGCAGGACCAGCAGGCCGATCGTGACGAAGGCGATCATTCGCGTGCCTCCCCTTCGCCCATGGCGCCGATGGCCCGGTCCGCCGCCGCGTGATCGCCGCGCAGCACCAGCATCGCCGCCGCGACCAATGTCAGCCACGACACCACCGCGAACCAGACCCAGCCCGCGAACCACGGCACCTGCACCAGCGCCAGCGGAGTCTCGAGCTGGGTGTTGGCGCGCGATGAATTGGCGAGCGAGCGGGCGACCACCGGCCATGCCTGCCACGCGATCAGCGACACGGTGCCCGCCAGCGTGGCCAGCGCGAAGAGATCAAACAGCGACCGCGTCATCGTCCGGCCGCGCGACCGGATCAGGTCGATGCGCACATGGCCCAACTCCATCAGCGCATAGCCCATGCCCCAGGACGTGGCGATGGCCATGACATAGCCGCTGATCTCGTCCGTGCCGCCGAACGAGGCCCCGACCTGCCGCAGCACCACGTCGAGCAGCACGAAGGCGGCGCAGCCTGCGAGGAAAAGCCCCACGGCGATGGCGACAGCGCGGTTGACGCTGCGCAGCGCCGAAAGCAGCGCCGTGGCGGTCGACGCCTCGGGCGGCATGCTCAGTTCACGCCCTCGATGCTGACGCCCACGGCTTCGCCCACGGTGTCGTTCCACCGCTTGGCCCAGTCATCGCCGGCGCGCTCGGCCCAGGCGGGCAGCACGTCGCTGACCAGAACCTCGCGCGCGCGATCGAAATCGGCGTCGGAGACCTCGACCAGCGTCATGTCGCGCGCCTCGCCCGAGGGACACTCGCCATTGCCGGTCAGGCAGGCGATGTCGGTCTCCAGCGCGTCCTGCGCAGCAGCCCAGGCCGGGTCCTCGAACTCGGTCGCGATCTGGGTCTCGATCAGGTCCTGCGTCTCGGCATCAAGGCTGTTCCAGCGGTCCAGGTTCATCGCTGTCACCACGCTGTCCCAGCCACCAAGCGGAATGGGCAGCAGATGCGTCGTCACCTCCCACCAGCCCGCTGAATACCCGGAACCGGCGCCGGTGACGGCGCAATCCACAACGCCGCTTTGCAGTGCGCCGGGCACCTCGCCGAAGCTGACATTGATACCCTCGGCGCCGAGGGCTTCGAGGAATTGCGCGGTCATCCGCCCCGAGGCGCGGACCTTGAGCCCTTCGAGATCGGCCAGTTCCGTGACCGGCGCATTGCAGAACACGACCTGCGGCGGATAGGGCGCGATGGCCAGCACATGGCTGTTGAAGCGATAGCGGAAGATGTCGTGGACCATCGGGCGCGCGGCATCGACCATATCACGCGCCTCTTCGGCGGTCAGCGCGACGAGCGGCACGTCGAGGCCTTCGAGCTCGGGCGCGTCGGCCACCGCGTAATCGGCCACGGTCATGCCCACGTCATAGACGCCCTGCCCCAGCAGGCGGTAGACGTCGCCCACCCCGAGGTTCATCTGGTCATGTGTGGTCAGCGACACGGTGATCTCGCCACCCGAGGCCTCGGGCAGCGTCTCGGTCCAGAACGGCGCCTCGTATTGCTGGTGCAGCGGCAGGCTGGACCAGCTTCCGACGACAGAAAGGTCCTGCGCCATCGCGGGCGCGGCGAGCATGGTTGTGGCGAGAAGGCCGGTGAGGGTTTTCATGATCATCTCCTTGTTGGGGTCGGTTTTATCGTTTTGCCGGTGACAGGACCGGCGTTTCGGCATCTTCGGGAATATCGGTGATCAGCATGTGACCCGGCCTGTGCGTGATGCAGAGCGGCGGCGCGGCGGCCTCGAGCGCGACCTGCGGGGTCACGCCGCAGGCCCAGAACACCGGTACCTCGTCATCGGGCAGCGGCGCCGGATCGCCCCAGTCGGGTCGGGTGATATCGGTGATGCCGATCTCCACGGGATTGCCGTGATGCACCGGCGCGCCATGCGCCAGCGGATAGCGGCGCGCTATGCGCGTCACATCGTCGAGGCGCACAGGATCCACGCTGCGCATGCTGACCACCATGCGCGACCGGAACGGCCCGGCGGGCACGCAGTCGATATTGGTGCGGAACATCGGCACGGTCGTGTCGTTCTCGACATGCCACAGCGGGATACCGGCCTGCATCAGCGCATGTTCGAAGGTGAACGAACACCCCAGGGCGAAGGCCACCATGTCATCGGTCCACAGATCGCGGATGTCATGCGTCGTGCCCTCAAGCCGCCCCTGCCGGTAGATGTTGTAGGCCGGCACATCGCTGCTGATGTCGATATCGCGGCCAAGAGTGTGCATCATCGGATCGCCGGTATCCGACACGCCCACCAGCGGGCACGGCTTGGGGTTGCGCTGACAGAAGCGCATGAAGTCGAGCGCGGATGCGGCCGGAAGGATCACGACATTGGCCTGAAGATAGCCGACCCCGAGCCCCGCGGTATGCCCCGCGTAGCGCCCGGCGCGGATCTCTGCGCGCAGGCTGGGCAAGTCCGCCTGTCTCAAGCGATCGAAATCCGTCATGACGCGCCGCCTTTCCCGTTCCGCCCCGTCAAGTTGGCCGAGACCGATTGCAAAAGCAAATCGAATAAGCCTTTCGATCGCGATCGGACGGATTGATGGTGCAGGCCGCATTTGTGCGCGATGATCGGGATCATGCGCAGATGCGCGCGCTTCGATCGGGTCATGCGACGGATCGTCGTGACACAAGACACGGACGACGGGTAACGCACCGGGGCACGAAACACCCCGGAACAGCACGCGACGCGGCTTGAATCCGGGTGCATACATATTCAGCATGTGGCACGTATTCACAAACGATCCGCGCACATCACTGGACCGGGCGCGCGGCGAATGCGGAAGATAAGACAGGCAACTTCCGCTGGCCGGCGCTTGCATAGAACAAGGCCACGATCGGCGGCGAACGAGACGGATAACGCGACGAAAAGGAGGCTGCGCAAGATGGAGATCATTATCGACTCGACCTTCGCAGAGATCGCGGCGCTTCTTGTGCTGGCGGCGGTCACCGGCTTCGTCGGGATCATCCTGCGCCAGCCACTGATCGTCAGCTTCATCGCAGTCGGGCTGCTTGCCGGGCCATCGGTGCTGGACCTCGTGCGGTCGGACGCGCAGATCAGCCTGCTGTCGCATCTCGGGATCGCGGTGCTGCTGTTCCTCGTCGGCATCAAGCTCGACGTGAAGCTGATCCGCTCGCTCGGGGCGGTGTCGCTTCTGACCGGGCTGGGCCAGGTCGCGTTCACCTCGATCTTCGGCTTCGTCATAGGGCTGGCGCTCGGGCTGGACGCGGTCACCAGCCTTTACGTTGCCGTCGCGCTGACCTTTTCCTCGACCATCATCATCGTGAAGCTTCTTTCGGACAAGCGCGAGATAGACAGCCTGCACGGGCAGATCGCGCTCGGGTTTCTGATCGTGCAGGATATCGTCGTCGTGCTTGCGATGATCGTTCTGTCGGCGATCGGCATCGGGGCCGGTGGCGGTCATGGCGGCGGCTCGGTCGCGACGGTTCTCGTTTCGGGCGTGGCGATGGTGGCCGTCGTGGTGGCCTTCGTGCGCTACGTCGCCGACCGGCTGACCGAACGGCTGGCCCGCGCGCCGGAACTGCTGGTGATCTTCGCCATAGCACAGGCGGCGATCTTCGCGGCGGTCGGCGATTTCATGGGGCTGGGCAAGGAGGTGGGCGGCCTGCTCGCCGGCATCTCTTTAGCCTCGACGCCCTACCGCGAGACCATCGCGGCACGGCTCGCCCCCTTGCGCGATTTCCTGCTGCTGTTCTTCTTCATCGCGCTTGGCTCGTCGCTGGACCTGTCGTTGCTGGGGGCGCATGTAACCGGCGCGATCGTGTTCTCGCTCTTCGTGCTGATCGGCAACCCGCTGATCGTGCTGGCGATCATGGGGGCGCTCGGCTACCGCAAGCGCACCGGGTTTCTCGCCGGGCTGACCGTGGCGCAGATCAGCGAGTTCTCGTTGATCTTCGTGGCCATGGGCGTCTCGCTGGGCCAGGTGCCGCAGGACGCGCTCGGGTTGGTGACGATGGTGGGGCTGGTGACCATCGCGGCCTCGACCTACATGATCACCTACTCGCATCGACTTTACGCGCTGTGCGAGCCGCTGCTGGGCCTGTTCGAGCGGCGCGGCACCCCGCGCGAGCCCCCTGATGCCATGATACACCAGGAAACACCCTACGACGTCATCGTCTTCGGGCTGGGGCGCTTTGGCACAGCCATCGGCATGCGTCTGCAAAGGCGCGGCATGCGGGTGCTGGGTGTGGATTTCAGCCCGCAGGCGGTGCGGCGCTGGCGCGAACTGGGGCTCGACACCGAGTTCGGCGATGCGACCGACCCCGAATGCGTGGCCGACCTGCCGCTGGCGCGCGCCGACTGGATCGTCTCGTCGGTGCCGATCCATCCCACAGGCCTCAGCCACGAAGACACCCGCACGACGCTGATCCAGCTTGCGCGCAGCGCCGGGTTCCGCGGCCGCGTCGCCGTCGCGTCGCATCACCCCAGCGACACCGAGGATCTGGTCGCCTCCGGGGCGGACCTCGTGCTGGAACCCTTCCAGGACGCCGCCGATCGCGCGGTCGAGCTGCTGTGCGGCGCACCCAAGGAAGAACGCACCGAGATCCCCTACCTCGAAACCGAGGGAAAGCAGGCGTCCTAACAGCCCATACCCACATGCAAAGAGGGGAAGACAGTGAAAAACGGCGATGAAACCTCCACCAACTCCGCGCATGCCGTCCCCGCGCGGAAGATGCTCGACCGCTTGGCAACGCGGCCCGAGGGGCTGAGCGCCGACGAGGCCGCGCGCCGTCTGGCCGAGCACGGCCCGAACCGCCTGCCCGAACAGAAAGAGCGCGGCGCTTTCCTGAGATTTCTGTCGCAGTTCCACAACGTACTGATCTACGTGCTGATCGCGGCGGCCGGCGTCACGGCGCTGTTGCAGCACTGGGTGGATACCGGCGTGATCCTTGCGGTGGTTATCGTCAACGCGGTGATCGGTTTCGTGCAGGAAGGCCGCGCCGAGCAGGCGATGGCGGCGATCCGCGACATGCTGGCGCCGCAATCAGCGGTGTTGCGCGACGGGCGGCGCATCAGCGTCGAGGCCGAGGCCCTGGTGCCCGGCGACATCGTGCTGGTCGAGGCGGGCGAGCGCGTGCCGGCGGATGTACGCCTGACAGAGGCACGGGGCCTGAAGGCCGAAGAGGCGGTTCTGACCGGCGAATCCGTGCCCGTCGACAAGCAGAAGGGCCCGGTCGCCGAGGACGCCGCGCTCGGCGATCGTCGTTCGATGCTATTTTCCGGCACGATGATCTCGGCAGGCGCGGGGCGCGGCGTGGTCACGGCGACCGGGCCCGACACGCAGATCGGCCAGATCAGCGGCATGCTGCACGAGGTGGAAACCATGACCACGCCGCTGGTGGTGCAGATGGACCGCTTCGCGCGCTGGCTGACGGTGTTCATCCTGATCGTCGCCGGCACCCTGCTGGCCTATGGCTATTTCATCGGCGGCATGGGCTTTGCAGAGCTGTTCATGGCCGTGGTCGGCCTGTCGGTGGCGGCGATCCCCGAGGGCCTGCCGGCGGTGCTGACGATCACGCTGGCCGTGGGCGTGCAGGCCATGGCCCGCCGCAACGCCATCATACGCCGCCTGCCCGCGATCGAGACCCTCGGCGCGGTCTCGGTGATCTGCACCGACAAGACCGGCACCCTGACGCGCAACGAGATGATGGTCGCGAGCGTCGCGGGCGCCGACCGCGTCTGGTCGGTCACCGGCGAGGGCTACGCGCCCGACGGCACCATCCGCTTCGAGGATACCGAGATCGCGCCCGAAGAAACGCCGCGCCTTGCGGAATTCGCCCGCTGCGCAGGGCTTTGCAACGATGCGGTGCTGCACGAAACCGATCGCGTCTGGCGGGTCGAGGGCGATCCGATGGAGGGCGCGCTGATCGCCTTCGCCGGGAAGGTCACAGGCGACGGCGCCGCGCCCTGCCAGGGCTGGCAGCGCCGTGATGCCATCCCGTTCGACGCGGCGCATCGCTACATGGCGACGCTGGACCGCTCGGGCGACGGTCAGGCCATCCTGCATGTCAAGGGCGCGCCCGAGGCGGTGCTGTCGCTTTGCACCGATCAGCGCGCGGCGGATGGCGGCCGGGAACCCGTCGACACCCGCCATTGGCATGACCGGGTCGAGGATCTGGCGGCCGAGGGACAGCGCGTGATCGCGGTTGCCCTGCGCGAGGCTCCCCCGGAGGCGACAGATATTGCCCATGCCGATCTCGAGGGGCACCTGACGCTGATCGGCCTCATCGGCCTGATCGACCCGCCCCGCGCCGAGGCGATCGACGCGGTGGCCGAATGCCATGCAGCCGGCATCCGCGTGAAGATGATCACCGGCGACCATGCCGCCACGGCGCGCGCCATCGGCGCGCGGATCGGCCTGCGCAACGCGCAAGGCGTGCTGACCGGCGCCGATGTCGATGCGATGGACGACCCCGGCCTTGCCGAGGCCGCGGTCTCCACCGATATCTTCGCGCGCACCTCGCCGGCCAACAAGCTGCGCCTCGTGACGGCGCTGCAATCGCGCGGGCTGACCGTGGCGATGACCGGCGACGGGGTGAACGACGCCCCCGCGCTCAAACGCGCGGATGCCGGCATCGCCATGGGCCAAAAGGGCAGCGAGGCGGCCAAGGAGGCGGCGGATTTCGTGCTCGCCGACGACAATTTCGCCTCGATCGCGGCGGCTGTCCGTGAGGGGCGTACGGTCTACGACAACATCAAGAAGGTAATCAGCTGGACTCTGCCGACCAATGCCGGCGAGGCGATGACCATCGTTCTGGCACTCTTTGCCGGACTGGCGCTGCCGATCACCGCGGTGCAGATCCTGTGGATCAATCTCGTCACCGCCGTCACGCTCGGTCTTGCGCTGGCCTTCGAGCCGCCCGAGCCGGGAACCATGCGCCGCCCGCCACGACCGCGCAACGCACCGCTGCTGAGCGGCGCACTCGTGTGGCAGATCGTCCTCGTCTCGGCTTTGTTTCTGGCGGCGGTTTTCGGGATCTTCTCCTATGCGCTGGATGCGGGATACCCGCTCGCCCTCGCACAGACCATGGCGATGAACATGCTCGTGGTGCTCGAGATCCTCTATCTCTTCTACAGCCGCAACCTGCACGGGCCGTCCCTGACCTGGCGGGCAGCCAAGGGCACCCGGATCGTGTGGATCTGCGTCGGCAGCGTCGTTGCAGCACAGGTCGCGGTCACCTACGCACCGCCCCTGCAGGGCGTCTTCGGCACCCGCGCCGTGGCGCTTTTCGACGGAGCGCTGATCCTCGGGATCGGCGCGGTCTTCTTTGCGCTGATCGAGACCGAAAAGCAGATGAGACTGGCCTTCAGTGACACCACATCTCATGCGCCACGCGACGACGCCGGCTGAGCGCTGTGCCCCAGTAGCGCTGTGCCGCCTACAGCACGCCGATATCGGCCAGCGCCGCCGACAGTTTCGGGGGCAGGCTGTCCTCGCCGCTCCGCGCCGGGCCGAGATCCGCGGGCGCGTCCTTCTCCGGAAAGTAGCGCCAGCCCTGGAACGGCCGCCGGGCCGCCGTGGTCGTGCGCACCAGAACCGGGTCCAGCACGATGGCACAGCGCCGGATGCCGTCGCCCCCCGTCACCTCGTCAAGCCTCAGGATGCGCTGCCGGCATTGCACGAGCTTCTGGATCACCCAGTAGACCGACCCGCCATCGAGCAGTTCATCGGCGCGCCGCGGCCACATGCGGGTGACGTGGCAGGGATACCCGTCGGGCGCCTTCGCGCGCGGGTTTTTCTGCCAGTCCATCAGCCCCTCGATCGACTTGGTGCCGACGCTCAGCTTGATGAGGTTCAGTGCCACCTGCGAATCTCCCTCTCCGCTATGCCAGATATCGTAGCATTCTGACCGCGCGGGGCAAGAGATGGTGGAAATCGCGCGGCACTGGCGCTATGCTTACGATCCGCCCACAAGACGAGGATTCGCCGCCAATGACCCGCTTCGCCGCCCCGATCGCCGAACAGATATGGAACATGAAATACCGGTTCGTGGATGGCGACGACGGAGACGCGAGCGTCGAGGATACCTGGCGCCGCATCGCCCGGTCGCTGTCGCAGACCGAGGCGGACCCCGCACAGTTCGAGGAGACGTTCTACGCCGCCCTCGAGGATTTCAGGTTCCTGCCCGCCGGGCGGATCACCGCCGGCGCGGGCACCGGGCGCAAGGTCACGCTGTTCAACTGCTTCGTCATGGGCACGGTCCCCGACGACATGGGCGGCATCTTCGACCACCTGCGCGAGGCCGCGCTGACGATGCAGCAGGGCGGCGGGATCGGCTACGACTTCTCGACGATCCGGCCCAAAGGCGCCGAGGTCAAGGGCGTTTCGGCCGATGCCAGCGGGCCGCTGTCGTTCATGGATGTCTGGGACGCGATGTGCCGCACGATCATGAGCGCGGGGTCGCGGCGCGGTGCGATGATGGCGGTGATGCGCTGCGACCACCCCGACATCGAGGCCTTTATCGCCGCCAAGTCGGACCCCGCCCGCCTGCGCATGTTCAACCTCAGCGTGCTGGTCACCGATGATTTCATGCAGGCCGTAAAGGCCGACGGCCCGTGGGAGCTGACATTCGGCGGCCGCGTCTATCACACCCTGCAGGCCCGCGACCTGTGGAACCGCATCATGCAGGCGACCTACGATTACGCCGAGCCGGGCGTGATCTTCATCGACCGGATCAATGCCGCAAACAATCTGTCCTATTGCGAGACGATCGCCGCGACCAATCCCTGCGGCGAACAGCCCCTGCCGCCCTACGGGGCTTGCCTGCTGGGGTCGATCAACCTGGCAAAGCTGGTGCGCGATCCCTTCGCCGACGGGGCAGCGATCGACGCAGGCGAACTGGCCGGGCTGGTCGCCACCGCCGTCCGGATGATGGATAACGTGGTCGACGTGTCGAATTTCCCGCTCGAGACGCAGGCGCAGG
This sequence comes from Roseovarius sp. D22-M7, assembly GCF_037083785.1. NCBI lineage: Bacteria > Pseudomonadati > Pseudomonadota > Alphaproteobacteria > Rhodobacterales > Roseobacteraceae > Roseovarius > Roseovarius sp. D22-M7. The sequence continues at coordinate 3,915 of NZ_JBAPKY010000039.1, read as the reverse complement.
AAGCGCGCGACAAGCGGCGCATCGGGCTGGGCGTGACCGGCCTTGCGGATGCGCTGCTGATGTGCGGTCTGCGCTACGGGACCGACGCGGCGGCGGCGCGGACCGAGGACTGGCTGCACGCCATCGCCCGCGCGGCCTATCTCGCCTCGGTCGACCTGGCGCGCGAAAAGGGGCCGTTCCCGCTGTTCGACGCCGACGCGTTCCTCGCCTCGGGCACGATGCAGGCGATGGACGCGGACGTGCGCGCGGCGGTGGCCGAACATGGCATCCGCAACGCGCTGCTGACGAGCGTGGCGCCCACCGGCACGATCAGCCTCTACGCCGGCAACGTAAGCAGCGGGATAGAGCCGGTCTTCGCCTACAGCTACACACGCAAGGTCCTGCAAAAGGATGGCAGCCGCACCGAGGAAGAGGTCGTCGACTACGCCGTGCAGATGTGGCGCGAGCGGTTCGGCGACGCCCCCCTGCCCGAGTATTTCGTCAACGCGCAGACCCTCGCCCCCGAAGAACATGTCAAGATGCAGGCGGCGGCCCAGAAATGGATCGACAGCAGCATTTCAAAGACTATCAACTGCCCGGCCGATATCGGCTACGAGGCGTTCAAGGATGTCTACATGCAGGCCTGGGACCTCGGCTGCAAGGGCTGCACAACCTACCGGCCCAATGATGTGACCGGATCGGTCCTCAGCGTCAGCGAGACCGAGGACAAGGTCCCCGGCGAGGGCACGGCGCCGGCCGCCAAGGGCGAGGGCGGCGATGTTATCTACATGGCCGAGCCGCTCGACCGGCCGACGGAACTCGAAGGCGCGACCTACAAGCTCAAATGGCCAGACAGCAATCACGCGATCTATGTCACGGTCAACGACATCGTGCTGAACGGGCACCGGCGGCCCTTCGAGGTGTTCATCAATTCCAAGAACATGGAGCATTTCGCCTGGACCGTGGCGCTGACGCGGATGATCTCGGCGGTGTTCCGGCGCGGCGGCGACGTGTCCTTCGTGGTCGAGGAGTTGAAGGCCGTCTTCGACCCGCGCGGCGGCGCCTGGATGAACGGAAAGTACGTCCCGTCGATCCTCGCGGCCATCGGCGGCGTGCTGGAACGGCACATGATCTCGATCGGCTTCCTCGAGGCCGAGGGTGCGGGCCTGAAATCAGACCCCACCGCGAAGGTCGTGGGTCTCGAGGGCCCCAGAGGCCCCGCCTGCCCCGCCTGCGGCAGCTTCGAGATGCGCATGATCGAAGGCTGCATGACTTGCGGCGCCTGCGGCGATAGCAAATGCAGTTGAAAAGAACCGCGGTGCATTTGAAATGTCAGTACGACCGTAGTTTTGCCATTTTGACGGTTTTTACTGCCATGAACCGGGCAAAGTATTGCCAAGGCATTGCAAGTCATTGAAATTGATTTGTTTTTTCCGAAAGCCATTTCGGGGTGTTTGCAAAGGCATCTCGAGGGTTCGAAGGGGGCGGGATCGGCTCTGATCCTGCGCGGCCCTCTTTATGAGGCCGCGCAGGACAGACCGCGCCGCCAAATATCCGGAGCAGGGACTTCCTGACGCGGCCCGTGGTGGGCCCGCGCACTCAAGAGAGGTGATCCCAATGAAACATTCAACCCACATGACTGCCCTGCTCCGGCATGTCACCATCGCCCGCGACTTCTGCCGCTGGCTCGAGGACAACGGCGACATGCTGGTCGCCGCGGCCGAGCTTCTCGGCGGTGCCGACTGGGCCGAGCGCGCACGCGTGGTCGTTGCCGTCGCGCGCACCGGTGGTCCGGTCACGGCTCGTGTCCACACGCTCGAGGCGCTGAGGCGACTCTTGCACGGCGGTCATGCCGACAGCATCGATGGCTCCGAGGCGTTCCTGTTCTCATCTCTGCACCCGGACGACCCCCGGGCGACGAGTGCGATGCGCTGCGCCGAGGCGCTCGACCGTGGCCTGCGGGCGATGGAAGCGCTGCGCCTCGCAGGTCTCACGACGCGAGGAGTGACGGCATGACACGGCAAACGGAAACAACCGGCCTGCAACACGCCCGCGACCTCACACGTCACGCGGCACAATGGCTGCAATTGCTCCGCTTCAGGTCCCGCCCCGGTGTGACGCCGTTTTCGGCAAGCATGTGCCATTACCATGCCATGCTCGATCCAGGCGCATCCGATCTCGATCGGCTCGCTTCATGCCGCACCATGGTGCGTGCCGTGGAGCGGCGCCGGCTTGCGGAGGAATTCGTCGCGGAGGCCGATGAAACCCGTCAAACGCTGTTGAATCCTTATCATCTGCATTGGGAAACGACGCGTGACGGTGCCGCGCTGTGGGCGATCGCGAACCTTCTTTGCGAAGCCATCGAGGCATTTGAAGCCGAGCAGAACGCTGCATGACCCAACCGGGGCCGCCATCAGGCGGCCCCGGTTTTCGTATACTTCAACTAATCACGCTTTCATCCACGCCTCGACATGCATTTGCGCCGGAACGCACAAGGCTGCAGGACATACTCGTCATGAGGCGCGCCCTCGCCGCCCGAGACGCCGGTCAGCGGGCTCCAGCATTATTCGTGGTCCTTTTTCGTCATGTGTCGTCAGCACCCATGAGACAGATTTTGAGCAGATGAATATTCATCTCTGCTGCGAGGCATCCATAGATCGCTTGTATAAGTGCTGCGAGCGTATGGGCGTTCCACATCGGGCGGAGCCCGATGGTGCGAGGATGGCGCAGGATGGGGGGTAGTGCCCCACGGGGTGGTGTAGGAGGTCGCGCGCGGAGCCTTTTGGCGTAGCGCAGCGCGCGGCCGGGCTGGCGGCCACCGCGCTTCTTCGTAGTCTGAGGTTGTTCAAAGACCGATGACAACGAAGGAGAGCACGATGACCGAGACCATGATCGACCTTCCGGGCGTGATCGCCAAGAGCGATGACACGGATTTCCTGCGGGAACTGATCCAGGACGCCGCGCAGCGGCTGATGGACATTGAGGTGGCCGCTGTCTGCGGCGCGGGGCATGGCGAGCGCAGCCCGGACCGGGAGAACCAGCGCAACGGCTACCGGCCGCGTCAGTGGGATACCCGGGCGGGCACCATTGGGTTGAACATCCCGAAGCTGCGCAAGGGGAGTTATTTCCCCACGTTCCTGGAGCCGCGCCGGACGGCCGAGAAAGCATTGATGGCCGTGATCCAGGAAGCCTACATCCACGGCGTCTCCACGCGGGCTGTCGACGACCTGGTGCGGGCGATGGGGCTGACGGGCACCTCGAAGAGCCAGGTCTCGCGGCTGTGCGAGGAGATCGACGAGCGGGTGCAGGCGTTCCTGAACCGCCCGCTGGAAGGCGATTGGCCCTTCCTCTGGCTCGACGCCACCTACGTGAAGCTGCGTGAGGGCGGACGCATCGTCTCGATGGCGGTGATAGTGGCCGTCGCGGTCAACACTGACGGGCGGCGCGAGATCCTGGGGATCACGGTCCTGCCCTCGGAGGCTGAGACGTTCTGGGCCGACTTCCTGCGGTCTCTCACGCGCCGTGGTTTGCGCGGTGTGCAACTGCTGATCAGCGACGCCCATGAGGGCCTGAAGGCGGCTGCCAGGAAGGTCCTCGGCGCGGGCTGGCAGCGCTGCGGCGTGCATTTCCAGCGCAACCTGCTGGCCCGCGTGGGCAAGACCAACAAGCCGGTGGTCAGCGCCGTGGTGAAGACCGTCTTCGCCGAGACCGACCGCTACCAGGCCCATGCCCGCTGGCGCGAGGTCGCAGACAGCCTGCGCGAGCGGTTCCGGGATGTCGCCGAGCTGATGGATGACGCGGAGCATGACGTGCTGGCCTACATGGCCTTCGACGAGAGCCTGCGTGTCAATGTGCATTCAAAACTGACCCGGTGTGATCATCCAAAAATGACCCACCCCGGAGGTGGCAAAGCCCACAGGCGAGCGGCCACCAAAT
>NZ_JBAPKY010000038.1:0-36424 GCF_037083785.1 Roseovarius sp. D22-M7 | reverse complement strand
GGCGAACAGGCCAGGCTGCCCGCCGACACCACCCTCCTGCCCGGCATGCCGGTCGAGGCCTTCATCCGAACCGAGGACCGAACCCCCATCGCCTATCTCGTCAAACCCCTCACCGACTACTTCACAAAGGCGTTCCGAGAGTGATGTCGCTCCCTGTCTCGACGCATTGCGCTGTTTCATCGAATGCCGTCCTTGCGGTTCTGTCCCGGTGTGGAAAGGCAAGGGGACCGGTCTTCCCGAGATCCGACAGCGCCACGAGATCAGCCCGTGGCCGACCAATGCGCATGTCGGCCGGGACGACAGACCGTCGGGACTGAATATCCGGTCCCTGGCCCCGATATCATCCGGCGCGTGATCCCCGCGCGGCTGCCGGACATATCCACCCGAACGCCCCCATGTTCTGCGCCGGGCGGGGTGACTTTATTTCGGCGTTGACAGCGTGTTGCATATATCTGCACCTTTTCGAGGTATCAGACATGTCCGTTGGACGTTCCGTGCCCGGCACGGCCGGCACCGAAGGAACAAACTGCGGACACGTGCCCGAAAAGGATCATCCCCGCAATGGCAAAGGATCTGAAGACGCGATGGCTTGTCAGGCCGGAATACGGTCCGGGGATCCGCATGTCCCGATGCCTTGCGCATTCCGGTCGCGAGCAGGATCAATGACGGGCCGTGATCCGATACCCTCCCTCGAATTCCGAGGGCGCCTGATCGTCCATGTCGGGATTCACAAGACGGGCACCACGTCGATCCAGGGCGCACTCGATGCCGGCTATCAGCAGCTGCGCGACAATGGCATCCTTTACCCGAAAGCGGGTCGGGCCCAGAAGGATGGCATCGTTGAAGCCTTGCACCATCCCCTGATCAAGAGCCTGATCGATGAAGAAGACCGGACTGCATCATCCCGGATCGAGGCCTTGCAGAGCGAGATCCGCGATGCGTCACCGTCGACGGTGATTCTTTCGAGCGAAGTCCTGTCGCGCGAGAACCTCTCGTCGCAGGTGTTCCGGGACATTCAGACGATCTTTCCCGATGCGTCACGCACCTGGGTCATCTACTTGCGGCGGCAGGACCAGCTCGCGATGTCGCGATACGCCGAGGGCATAAAGATCGGGCTTGTCGCATGGCCCGACGGTGTGAGGCATACGCTCCAGCCGAGTTATCTGGACCACCGGCTGCGGCTCGAGCGCCTGCAATATGCTGTCGGTCACGACACGATCGTGCCCGTCTCTTTCGATGCCGCGAAGACCAGGCTGATGGCCAGTTTCTTCGAGGCGGCGGGCCTCGAAATGACGGGCACGCTGCCGACGGCGCGGCATGCGAACGCGTCGCTTCCCTGGGGGATCCTGCAATTGCTTCGGATCGCCAATGCACTGCCCGGATCCGGCAAGCCGTTCGCACGCCGTGCCGTATATGCATTGAACCGACGCGTATCCCCCACCCGGGCGCGCCGAATGCTCGACTGGTCGAAACCCTTGTCACCCCGTCAGGCAGCGGATGTCCGCAAGAGATACGAATCCTCGAACCGCTGGGTCGAAGAAACGTTCTGGAATGAATGTCGGTTTCTCACGGAATCCGAACAAGACGTCTCATGAGGCGTCTTTCGCTCTGCCTGATCCGGATGTCGACGATCCGGTTTTTGCAGTGGCTTTTCGGGGGTCACGCTTCGTTTCGCCCCTTGGGTCGGGCTATCATTGTGAAGGGTTGAAATCGCCGTGGCGGATCATGTCGCTCATCCCGTCGACATGGCACGCCCCGCGCATCCGGTTGTAAATCCACAGAATACATCTTCCTGCCCCCAGATCGTTCGCCTCGGGCCCAAGATGCGGAGTTTTGCACCGCGACGGTCGGACCGTCCCGACCGTTTCCGCTGTCCCTTTCATCTGCGGGGCTTCACAGGCTCGGCATCCGGTCAACTGTTGAGCAGCGAGATCGCTCGGCGCATCCGCGTCCTTTGCAGCAGGATGGTGACGGCCCATGTCAAAGGCAAGACGACGCAGGCCAGGCCGAGCATCTCCCAGTTGCCGAACACCCGACCGCAATAATCCAGCGCCATCCAGGCGCCGGCGGACGTCGCGGCAGGGATGGCCATCGCCCGCAACACGGCCCGTTGCGAAACCGGGGCGACACGCTGTGCAAAGGAGATATAGCGTGGCAGGTAGAAGAGCGAGAAAACCGAGATCACGAGCGCGACCGCCTCGAGGCCGAAGGGCACGGCCAGGGCAATGGCCAGAGTGCGCAGGATCGTCCGCTCGAGGTTCATCCACAATCGCAGCCGCGTCCGGTCGAGCGCCTGCAGCAGGACCCCAACATTCGACGGGGCGATTTCCATCATGATCCCGGGTGCCGCCAGAACGAAAATCATGGCTGCAGGGGCCCAGGTTTCCGACAGAAGCAGCGGAAAAAGGCTGCTCGCGCTGCCGGCCAGAACAGCCATCGGCGGGAATACAGCCACCGACAGCATGAGGCAGCTTGCCACGTAGATCTCCGCGAGCTTGCGGCCGTCATCCTGAACGTTCGTCATCCTGACATACACGACCTGCGCCACCGGACCCGCGACGGCGGGTCTGGGAAGGTTCAGGAATCTTTGCGCCATCGAGAACAGGCCCAGGGGGCCGGCGCCGATGAAGGCGCCGATGAGCAGTATCGGCGCCTGCCGCTGTGCGGTGAAGATCAGCGAAACACCGACATTGTCGGTCGCGAACCGGGCGTGTCCGCCAAGCGGCACGAAGTTGCGTGGCGGCCCGGGCCGGAAGGGGCTTTGAAAGATTGCCCAGACCGCCCGGGTCGCCGTGATGCCGATCTGCTGCGCGACCAGTGCCCAGACCCCGGCTCCGGCGACTGTCAGGACAAGAAGCGCGATCAGCCCAACAAGGCCGGCCGCGGTACGAATGACGGCGAGTTTGGGAAACTGCCCGTCCTTTTCCATCCGGGCCACGGAGACGGCGGAGAGCGAATTGAGAAACGGCAGGACGGCAAGGGCCAACAACAGCCATAGCAGCTGTGGCCGGTCGAACAGGTTTGCCCAGACCGGCGCCAGGGCAAGAATGGCAAGCGTCAGGATCAGACCGACACAGGTCAGCAACCAGAAGACACTGTTCCATTCCGCCGGATCGTATTGCGGTTGCCTGATCAGCGACCGTCCCATCCCCGCATCGCTCAGAATCTGAGCGAAGACCACGACGCTCATCGCCAGCGCCATGTCGCCGAAGTCCACCGGATCGAGGAACCTGGCGACCAGGGGCAGGACAAGAACCTGCGAGAGCGAGAGAAATATGCGAGAGGCGCTCAGCGAGCCCGCGTTGACGAGAAAGGTCTTGGCCATCGTTATGTCTCACTGCGAACGCACCGCGCCTTTTATCTGCCCCGCGCGCCAAAGCCCCGAACCTGCGCAGCCCCGACGGACAACGTCAACAACAAATGGCGCACCAGGAACTCCGATCCCGCCGCCGAGGCGCGCCGCCGGCCTTGGCGGTCACCGCACGCGCCTCGTGAAGACGCGACCGGGCATGCACGTCATGCCAGTCGTGCGATTTCGGCAAAGACGCACTCCGCAAGGTTCGGCCATGAGGCGCCGGTGGGGGTGACGCGCGGCTGCTTGTCCAGCCAGGCTTTCACATCGGGCGTCTTGTGGGTGGCATGGTTGTCAAGCACCAGATGCACATCGCGACGCCCGGGCACGGCCTTGTCGATCTGTCGCAGGAATTTCAGGAACTCCCTGGCTCGGTGGCGAACCGCCCCGAGAACCCAACCATCTGTTGAGAACCATGCTTCTCGGACGACCCGTTTCGGGCGCCCCGGCATCGACCGGCGACACCGGATAGATATCAGCACCCGTCATGCTCGGAGATCGCCTCAAAACGCTTGCCAGGGGAAAGCCGTTCAATGATGACAGGCCGTGGCGCTTTGCATGTCATGCTTGCGGCACCGCTCGGACACGGGCACGCCGCTCTCCATTTGCCACAGGACTACCCTGGTCCGGGCTTCGGTGAAATGGCTCTTCTCATCGGAATCCCCTCACTCATCCCGCCGGGAAAATTCCAACTCCGAACCCCCCTTAACCATCGGGGAAGGTTACCCGAAAAGCGGGCTCTGAACTATCGTTTCAGGTTGTCTCTACCCGCTATTTCTGCCATCATTGAAATGATGCGGTAAGTGGATTCAAAAAATGCGAGATTCCGAAAATTCAGAGGTTTCCGATGTGGAAACGCAGGTGCGAACTTTCTATGATAATTTTGGGTGGAGCGACAATGATGGCATAAAGGGCGAAGACCTTTCCTTCAGAATGTTCCGGCCGGCTTACTACCCATATCACGAGATCGTTGAGGCCCGGACCAAGGGCGCATTCGAACCCTTCGAAGGGGAGATACTCATTGTCGGATGCGGCGACATGCCAGCCAATCACGTGGATATCGCGACCCGGTTCGACAAGACGACATGCATCGACATTTCACAACGCGCACTGGACATCTCGAGAGAACAGCTCCCAGAGACTGCAAAGATGGTTCTGGGCTCAATTCTCGATAACGATTTCGCAGATAATTCTTTCGATTCCATTTTTTGCGCCCATGTGTTGTACCATATCGACGCAAGCTCTCAGGAGAGGGCCATGAGGGAGATGATCCGGGTAACGAAGCCTGGCGGCAAGATCGTCGTGATCTATTCCAATCCGCATTCTCCGTTGCGCTACATGTGCAGCGCAGCAAAGAGGGTCAATAATCTTGTTGCAAAGGTTCGGGGCCGCGAGAAGCAGCATAGAGAGACCACGGGGCAAGAACGTCCCAAACTCTATTTCTTCGCTCACTCGCTGGGTTGGTGGTCCCGTTTCAGTGATCAATGTGACCTGATGATGCTCCCCTGGGACGTGATCGGATCCTTTGAAGAGCGTCAGCTGATTCCGGGTGATCGGTCGGCCCGTCTGTTCTACCGATGGTCCGCTTGGCTCGAGCAGCGCTTTCCCAGAGCCGCTGTGAAACTATGGCAATATCCATTGGTTGTCCTTACCAAGACACACTGACCTCCTGGGCCGGGATCAGTGCTCCTCAACGTGCTTGAGGCCGCGCGGGCAAGAGCAATCCGAGAGGCGGCGCGCCCGCAATGCCGAGCTCGAGGCCTGGCCCCGGTGTTCCGGGTCTGACGCTTCCTCCCTGTTTCCACGGATGTCATCGGGGGCGTCCAGCGCGCGAGGTTCCCGGGTGAGACTATCTTCTGCGGTTTTGGCCCATTCGAATGGCGTCGGGGTCTCTTTGTGCTGCGCCAGGTAATCGTAGATGGCAGCCTCGAGGTCACCGACGCTGGTGTCGCTGCCCCACCCTGCGGTGGATTTCGAGTGCGGTGCGTGGCGCGACGTTGGTCACCACGACAAACCAGCCCTCCTTGAGGGCAAGTGTCATATCCTTTTCTCGACAGGGGATTGACGGCGCGTGAGCACCGCCATGATATGCCGCCCTTCAGGGCATCACCAATTTCTGCGCGTTTCCCGTACCTGGTCGTCCAGAAGACGTGGTCGCGATGATAATATCCGTCATGACTGCCAAGCGGGCCGACACGTCGAAGGATCGAGAGCGTTACGCTTGCCGAGACGGAGTGGTTTCGGCGTAGCCGAACGCCATGATGTCCCTATCATAAGCACGCCTGATTAGATCGTAGGTTTCATCGGTATAGTAAGTACGCCAATCCTTTTTTCGCTTTGAAGCGTTCTTGTGAGGCAGCTTTGCGCCGATACCCAGATCACTGCAAATTTTCTCGAAATCCGCGCTCAGGTTTTCGAACCGGCCCACATGATCGACTATCTTCTCGCCGGAGCTGTCGAATACGAACGAACTCTGCAAACTCACGCCCTCGTCACAGCGATACCTGATATAATTGTCAAAGCTCTTCAAAGCAACGATCTCCTCATGTCTGGGATGCTCCTTGGTTTGAGTCGCATACGAATACATCGAGACATGCCAATCCCATGGATTGCGAACAAAAGCGAATCGGATGCTCTGCTCGAAGAGATGTCGGGGCATGACGTTTCGGATTTGCTCCGCCGTCATGTGCTGTCGGCGAACCAGAGATTCGCGCCATCCAAGCAAAGTACGCGACGGTTCGGGCAACGTCCTGATTGCCTTGTTGACGTATCTATTGCTGAGGTAAAGGGGACAATAACGCCGAAGAGCGGCGACGACTGACTCTCCACCGGTCTTGTAAATGTGGACAAAGATGAATTTTTTCTCGTCAGAATAAAGCATGGAAGGAAGCCTCGAAATCTTGTTTGCCGAGTGGCACGTGCTTGAAGGATTTTCCCGATCCAACCACCATTGATACGCGTTGACAAGGCCTTCAAGGCTGATCGGCCGCGTCGCGAATGTCGTGGAAATTCCTTGGTGGCGCAAGGAAAGGTCTCGCCGAGCGCCGCTTCGAGCGCCGTGCGATACACCCCCGTCGATTCGAGCCCGATCCGGGCTGCCGGGGCCTTGCCCATCCAGTTTTGCAAGGCACGAAACCCGGCGGCCGGGTGCGCGAAGCGCGGCGCTGCCTGGTCCTCCAGCCGGAATACATCCAGCCGGGACGCGGGATGGGTCGGCCCCGGATTTTTCGCAACGAAGCGCTTCCCCGAGGAGGACACGAGACGGTATGCTGCCGGAGGCCGGGTGAAGACGGCCGGGTCGATCGGAAGGGATGGTGTCGTGACGGATCAACATGTCGGGTGGCTTGCGCGCCGCCCCGGATATTCGTGGCCGCCATGTCCGGCCCGGCGGGATGGTGGGACATGAAGATCCTGGTTCTGGCCCCTCAGCCGTTCTTCGTGCCCCGCGGCACGCCGATCGCGGTGCGGGCCCTTCTGCAGGTGCTTTGTTCGGACGGGCACGAATGTGACGCCGTGGTCTTCGCCGAGGGCACCGATCCCGGGATCGCAGGCTGCCGGTTGTTCCGCGTTCCGGCATTTCCGGGAACCCGGAACATGCCGCCCGGCTTTTCGCTCAAGAAGGTCGTGGCCGATATCGGGCTGGCATGGATCGCCGCGGGCCGGATGCGCCGAGGCGCCTACGATCTGGTGATCGCGGTGGAAGAGGCGGCCTTCATCGCCATGATGCTGCGTCCGATCTTCAAGGTGCCCTATATCTACGACATGGACAGTTCGATCCCCGAGCAGATGGACGACAAGTTCGGCCTGCCCGGATGGCTGCGGCGATGGCTCGAGACGGTGGAGGGCCGCGCGGCGCGCAAGAGCATCGGCGCACTGACCTGCTGTCGCACGCTTCAGTCGACGGTAGAGGGCTATGCGCCCGGTCTGCCCGTCCAGACGATCGAGGACGTGACGCTGATCGAGGCGCCCGGCACACCGCCTGCCGATTGCAGCTTCGATGAACCGATCGTCATGTATATCGGCAATCTCGAAAGCTATCAGGGCGTGGACCTTCTGATCCGCGGTTTTGCGCGGGTCCTTGACGCAGGCCGCCGCGCACGGCTGGTCATCATCGGCGGCACAGAGGCGCATATCGCGGCCCACGCCCGGCTCGCGCAGGAGCTGGGCGTGGGCGACAGCGTCAGCCTGCTGGGGCCCCGCCCGGTCGAGCGGATCGCGGACTATCTGGGGGCCGCGACCATCGTCGCCTCACCCCGCACCCAAGGCCGGAACACGCCGATGAAGGTCTATTCCTATCTCGACAGCGGCAGCCCCCTGATCGCGACCCGGCTTCCGACCCACACGCAGGTGATCGACGACGATATCGCGATGCTGGTCGACCCGAACGCGGAGGACATGGCGCGGGGCCTCACCGAGCTTCTGGATGCGCCCGATCTGCGCGCAAGGCTTGCAGCCGCCGCCAGACGGCGGGTCGCGGCGGAGTTCAGCCCCACCGCCTACAGGCGCAAGCTGACCGGCTTTCTGGACCAGCATATCCTGCCGAAACTCGGCTAGGGCTGGCATCGGCTCAGGCATATCCGAGCCTTGACAGCCAGAGATGGAAATCGGCGGGCGCCGAGGCAAGTGTGCTCGCGTCGACGGCGCCGCGCCATTTTCCGATCGAGGCCGTGGAGATGGTGCCGGTAACCCCGGCGTGATGGCCCAGTCTCTCGACATCCCCCAGCCTGCCGACCTCGGCCGTCAGCATGCCGGGATCGAAGTGCAGCCCGGCCCAGTCGAAGAGTTTCGCGAATTCGGTTTCCGGCGCGGCCACGATATCCTCGTAGCGCATCCGCAGCACATTCGGCGACCAGCGGGCAAACCGGGCACAGGCGGCGTTCGCATCGCACCAGCGCCGCGCGGCATCACCGAAATCCGCGATGAGACCGGACCCGCGATACGACAGCGCCACGTCGCGGCCGTCCCGGACCAGCCAGAGATAGCGGGCGTGGGGGAACATCTGACCGATGGATGGCAGATGATGGGTGTTCCACGGGGTCTTGTCGCCCCAGCGATCCGCCTTCGAACCGCTTTGACGCGCAAGGTAGAAAAAGAACGCTTCCATCAGCGGCCGCAGCTTGCGCGGTCGCAGGCGCTGTGCCTCGATCGCGAATTCGTTCAGGTTCGGCAGCCCGAAGGTGGGCCAGTGGTGGTGTTTCTCGAAATGGGCGCAGAACAGCCAGACCCGCTCGCGCCATGACAGCAGCGCGGTGCGGGGCCACAATTCGATCAGTTCGCCCAGCACGAAGGTCTCGGGCGGGATGTAGATCTGGTCCGACGCGACCAGAATGCGCCGGACCAGGGTGTTTCCACTGCGCCCGGAGCCGATCACGAAAAGCGGTTCGCCCGCCCGCGCCGGGGTGAAGCGCAGACGCGGCATCGCCAGGGCATGACGGCGACGGATGAGGCTGGACGCGACGGCCGGCACGCGCATGTCCTATCCCGTCCCGCCGAGCAGACGCCGCCGGTAATGGCCGCCGAGCTTTCTTGCGAGGGTCGGCAGCGACATCCCGGCCTCCCGGCGGCTCGTCGCACCGTCATCGGCCGCGATCTGTTCCAGTCTCGGGCCGATCGACCCGCTTGCGTAGAGGGTTGCCATCCTGCCGCGCACCTCGGATGCCCCGACGCGCGCAGCCTCCGGATCGGACGCGATCCGCAGGACGCAGTCGCGCACCTCGCCGGGGCTGCAATAGACGGCCATGTCTCCGAAGGTCTGTCGCAGGCGGGGATCGAGCAGCAGAGGACGCCCGCAGAGCCCCGCCTCGACGACGGTCCGGCCGAAGGCCTCGTTGATGCGGGGATGATGGTGATAGACGAAAACATCGAGCGAATTGAGAAAATCGGGCACCGGTTCGGCGCCGAACTTCAGAACCTCCCAGCGTTCGGGATGCGCGCCATCCTTCACCAGCGCCGCGGTCGGACATCCCAGCACGCGGACCCTCACCTCGGGACAGGCCGGAAGGCAGGCATCGATCTGGGCTCCCGTGGCCGGGAATTTCAGCCTGTCCGGGCGGCCGTGCCGCCCGATCGTTACCGGCCCGCCGCCCGAAAAGGCCGGCCGTATCATCGTCCAGTCGGAGATGTCGAAGACGTTCGGCCAGTCGATGGATGTCTGACGCACGAAGGGGGCGAAGGCGGCGATCTGCGCCCGAACCAGGCCGGAGACCGGGGCGATCCATGCCGACAGACCCAACGCGGCGCGCGCCCGCCGGATCGCCTCAATGGGGTTGTATTCCACCGATCCGTCGGGGCGGAACGGCGGATGATGGGCAACGATCACGGCCCGGTCCGCGGACAGGCGGGCGCGTTCCTCGATGCCGCGCGCGAAGACCAGCGGATGGTGCAGGAAGGCAAGCCGCCCCCGCGCGGGACGCGCCGGCGACAGCATCGTGACCCCGGGCAGGTCCGGCAGCGCCAGCGCCTTGGGATTGGGCGCGTCACGGCTGTCGTCCAGATAGGCGGACCGCACGAAGAGAAGCCCGATGCGCAAGCCCAGCTCCGACATCGCGGTCACATCGGTGACGAGCGCGGCGGTGCTGCCGCCGGCGAAACGCGACTCTGCCACCACGAGGCAATCGTATGTCTCCACCGGGCCTACCCCATACCCGTTCGGCGCCGGAGGCGGGCCAGCGCCTCGCGCGAGAGACGACCGAAGAGATCGAGCGCGACCTGGGGTGGGGCCCAGAAACAGCGCAGCGCTGCCACCGGATCCGCGTCGCGCACGGCATCGATGAGCCGCCGCCACGCCCATTTCTTGCGATGTTCCATCAGATGCGCCTCGAGCGCGTTTCGGGTGGCCGGGGACAAGTCTTCGCGGATCAGCATGATGCGGTCGGCGCGGACCAGATCGGCATGTGCCTCGGTCGGATGCCGTCCCGACAGCGAGCCCGGCCGGACCGTCGCGACATAGCCGGCCGGCGCGGTCAGCATGAACACGGCCCCGCACAGCAGCGCCCTGGTATAAAGCACATAGTCCTCGCCCAGCCGGATCCCCGGATCGTAGCGCAGCGCGTGCCGCTTCAGGAAACGGCGTGACATGAGCGGCTTCAGAAAGCCCATCTCGCGGCGGTTGCCATGATCCGCCGACAGGTTGCCGGCCACGAATTCCGCGGCGGTCACGGGGATCGGTCCGGTCACGTCGCCCAGCATCCGGCGGCGCTCGGATATCGGGGCGCCCTCGTCGAGTTTCCACAGGTCGTCGGCCATGAAATCGGCGCCGTGCCGTTCGGCCAGTTCCAGCAGCCGGCCAAGGCGTGCGGGCTCCATCCAGTCGTCGGAATCGAGCACCGCGATCCACGGCGCACGGCTTGCCTCGATGGCACGGTTGCGCGCCGCGGACGGCCCGCCATTCGCCGTCTGGCACAGGACGGTGAGACGCGGTTCGCCCTCGGCCAAGGCCGCCGCCCGCGCACGGGTTTCGTCCGTGGACCGGTCATCGACCACGACGACCTCGACAGGCACCGTCTGCGCCAGGGCCGACTCGATGGCCTTGACGATCGTCGCCTCGGCGTTCCACGCCGCGATGACGACCGTGACGTGCGGATCGTCGCGACGCGGGTCAGTCATCGGGATCCCGAGGGCCCTTCTCGCGGTCCGAACACATGGGGGCATCCACGCCGGGCGGGCGGTAGGAGATGCAGTTATAGCGTGCGACCGAACGGGTATCGGGGCCGGCCATGCCGGACCACTGTGCCTGACCGGGGCCGCCCGTCCAGATATTGATGTAGATGCGTCCCGGTATGTCCGGAATGGCGTGTTCGGGGGCCTCGATGCGGTGGATCTCCCGGCCATCCGCGTACCAGACCAACCGATCCGGCAGCCAGTCGAAGGCATAGAGATGCGGTCCCGCGGCGGCATCGAACCCGAGATCGATCCACCGACCGGGCAGCTTCTCTCCCTTGGCGAACCGGTTGATCCAGACCTTGGTCGTGTCGCGGCCGAGAAACTCGAAATCAATCTCGTCCTGCGGATCACCGAAATAGGGCCCGGTATAGGTGAAGAAGCTCGATATCACGCCGTCGCCCGGCGCCGCCGTCATCTCCACCTCGTAATGCCCGTAATGCGTGCGCCGCCTCCGCTGAACCTCTCCGCCGAGGAAATCCTTCTGCGCTTCGGGGGGCGCGGGGTGCAGCCAGAGTTCCAGTGGCGCATCACCGGTCCCGGGCCGTATCACCGATCGGCGCGTCCAGAGCGCCCGGATATGAGAGGCGTTGACCGCGAAATGGCTGATGCGCCAGCCCTCGGGCCACGGGCCGCCCTCGTCAAACCTCGACAGGAACGCGCCTTCCGGCTCGGCTGTCGCCCGGTCCGCCGGAAGGGCCGCCATGCAGAGACCGCAAACGGCACCGAGAACCACCGGCAAGCACCGATACTGGACGGGACGAGGCCACCCGGCAAATATCTTCATGTGTACAACCTTCAAAACTGGAATAGGGTCAGCCTATGACGAGTCACAAGGTCAAGGCAACGGTCATCGTCGCCGCCTGGTGCGCCGAAGACATGCTCGCCCGAAGCGTGCGCAGCGCACTTGCCCAGGAGATCCGATCGCTCGAGGTGATCGTGGTCGACGACGCCTCGCCGGATGGCACGGCCCGCATCGCCCGGGACCTGATGCGCGAAGACCCCCGGGTCCGGGTTCTCGGCCTCGACCGCAACGGCGGGCCGGCCGCGGCGCGCAACGCGGCCATCGAGGCTGCACGCGGCGACTGGCTCGTGATTCTGGACAGCGACGACCAGATGCGACCGGACCGGCTGTCACGGATGATTGCCTTGGCGGAACGGGTGGGCGCGGATTGCGTCTATGACGACCTGCAGCCGGTCGATCCCGAAGGCCGGCCGCTCGGCCCGAGCCATCTGGCCGGCCTGAACATCGCGGCCCCGCAGAGATGGTCGCTCGAGCGGTTCCTGGCGGGGTGCGGCGCCCGGCCGGGTCAGGCCGCGCTCGGATATCTCAAGCCGGTCCTGCGGCGCAGCTTCCTGATGCGACACGGATTGCGCTACGATCCCGATCTTCGGAACGGAGAGGATTTCCACCTGATCGCGGAATTGCTCGCGATCGGGGGCATCCTGTGGTTCCTGCCCGAGCCCGGCTATCTCTACACCCTGCGCCCCGGGTCGGTTTCGCGCCGCCTGGATCCCGGGCATGCCCGGGCGCTGTCCCGCGCCGACACGGCGTTCCGCAGGCGCCATGCCGAAACGCTCGGCCGCGAGGCGCGCCGGCTCATGCGCATCCGCCGGCGGAACCTGTCCGATCTTGCCGCCGCCGAATCCGCGGTCCTGGCGATCAAGGCCCGAAAACCGTTTCGGGCCATGGTGACGCTTCTCCTGCGACCGTCTGCGGCGATCCGGCTGATCAGACAGATCCGCGACGGGCGCGCGCGCCGCAAGGCGGCATGATCCGCATGTGGCCTGTGCGGAACGCGGCAGGTCCGGCGCTCGCGGCTTCGGCGGTCATGGCGGGATCCGACGGGCAACCCCGGAGAGGGGCGGTTTACCGCCATGCCCGGGTCTTCAATGCCTGTTTTCGGGGCATTTTCACGATTCATGTTGAACGAGGCGCGCTCTTGTTGACTATTCCCCGGGGCCTTGCACGCACTGGCCGTGTCCGGGGGCCTGACTGGCGAGACCGCCGGGCGGACCCATCCGCACCGTCCGCCCGCGTGAACGAGCTGCGCTGAACATGGCTGGGGCGAGACGCCGCGGACCGCATGTGTCAGCGTCGACCAGCCGGAAAGGAGGCTGCATGCGTCGATCCTTCCTGTCATCCGTGACCGGGATCCCGTGGCAATCGCGCAAGCGCGCCTGGCTCGGCGCATGTCTCGTCCTCGCGGTCGCCATCGCCTTCCGCCTGGGCCTGCTGCACGCCCCCGGAGAGTTCGACGAGTTCTATCACCTGCTCGCCGCACGAGGCTGGCTCGAGACCGGCAGTCCCCGCATCCTCGACGGGGAATACTGGCGCGGCGCGCTCTTCACGCGGATGGTCGCCGGACTGTTCGGGGTGACCGGGTCGCAGGATCTGCCGACCGCACGCCTGGTTTCGGTCGCCGCCGGATCGCTCGTGCCGGTGGTGGTGTTCTTGTGGCTCAACCGGGTCGTCGGTCCGGGAACGGCCGGTCTGGCGGCGGTCTTCGCCATTCTCTGGCCGCAGGGACTCCTCGAATCCCAGTTCGTCCGCTTCTACGCGCTCCACGTCCTGACATTCCTGTCGGGGGCGGTCACGTTCTACCTGCTTCTCGTCGGAGCGGGGAGGTCCCGGCTCTTTTACGGGCTGGCCACGGGGCTCTTGTGGTCTCTGGCGGTGCATCTTCAGATCAGTTCGGTCATCGGCATAGCAGCAGCGCTGCTCGGCGGGCTGGCGGTGCTCGCGATCCGCCGGACATTCGGCTTGCGGGCCTGGCTTTTCATCGGGGGCGTCCTGATGTCGCTGGCCCTGATCGCCGCCGCCGCCCTTCTCATGAGCGATATCGCTGAACGCGCATGGGCCTTCTATCGCTGGACCCCGGCGCATGCGGAGGCGTTGCGCGACTATTACGGATTCTATTTCAATCAGTTGCAGACGGCCTATGGCGCGCTGTGGCTGGCAAGCCTCGTTCTGGTCCCGCTGGGTCTGCGGATCAACGCCGCGCTGACCCTCTATTGCGCCACGATCTTCACCGTCTGCTTCCTGACCCATTCCTTCGGCGGCATGAAGGCGCTGCGCTACCTGTCCTACGCGATGCCCTGTCTGTTCGTGATGTGGGCCCTGGGGCTGCGCGCGGCCTTCGACCTGCTGAGGACGCGCGGCGTCGATCCGCGGCTTCGGGTCGCCCTTGCGCTGGTGACGGGGATCGCCGTGGTGACGGCAACGGATTTCGTTCCGAGATCGCTGGAACTGGCCCGCGGCGAGGGGCTGCCGGACCGCGGCGACTGGAGCAACGGCCGGGCGGTGGTCGGCGACTGGAGCGACGTGCCCTTCGTCGCGACCACGCGGGAACTGCATCATGTCGCCCATATCGGATCCTACGATGTCCTGTTCAGCCAAAGCAGGGTCACCGAGATCGACCCGACAAAGGATTTCGGTGTCGATCCGCGCACCGGGCGGCCGGCCGTGGGTCATGCCGACAACATCCTGCGGATTCTTCACTGCGTACCCGACGGGCTTCTTGTCACGTCGCCGCACTGGTGGCGGGCCGAGGGCTGGAAAGACCGGCTGCTGCCGCGCCTGACCGAAAACGGGACAGTGCTGAGCATGCGCGAGAGCGGCGCGCTCCTCGCCATTCGCTGGCGGAACCCGGACACGCGGCCAGACAGCTGCGACACGCTGTCACGCGATCTGCCCGCCGCCGCGATCGAGGCCGGGGCATCGGGCGGGGATGTCGGCCCGAGCCCGCCGGGCGGCCGTCCGGATGTCACGGCAGAAGAGCCGACGTGATTTCCCCGGGCGACTGGCGAAAGCTGTTCTCGGGCATCGCGAGCAGCGCGCGGCGGCGCGCGGCGACCTCGCCGGGCGACAAGCTGCACAGCAGGGAGACGAGCGCGTCCGCCGTCGGCTCCGGCACGGTCCAGCCCAGCCCCCGGGCCACGCGCCGGCCGGTCTCGGTTCCCGCGACGGCGATCGACGGGCAGCCGAAATACCCGGCTTCGTAGATCCGGTTGGGCAGCAGCCATGTGGAGTTCGTGCCCCATTGCCAGAGGTCCTGCACCCAGACGGCATCGCAGCCGCTATAGATCTGCTCCAGCCCGCCGGGGTAGTCGTAGGGGCCGTGACAGGTCACGTTCCGCCGTTCCGCGACAACCCGGTCGAAGTCGGGCAGCATGTGGTGGTGGACGATCCCGTGCAGTCGCAGTTCGATCGCGCTGCCGAGGCGGTCGGCCGTCTTGAGGAGGATGTCGAGGCTCCGGGGACAGCGCAGGGTGCCGACCCAGCCCAGGACAAACGGGCGTCCGGGCGTCCGGGCGACATCCGGGGCCGGACGGGCCGGCCCCCCCTCGCCGATCCAGAGCTTGTTTTCCACCAGTTTCACGTCCCCGGTCCACGCCTGCACCGGTCCGAAATACTCGCGCTCGAAGGCGGGAGAGGAGACGATGATCGCGTCGGTGCGCTTCAGAAGGGACCGCTCCACCCCGCGCGCGAGACGTCCCCCGGGCCCGCCATCGGTCATGATGTCGTGAACGTCGAGGACCTCGTAGACCATCCGCGGCCGCGGCCGGATCATGCGCCGGGCCGCCGCGGCGATGATCAGCATGTCGAGATTGCGGGCGACGATCGTCCGTGCGCCGGCCAGCCGCCCGCGATGCCGCCACAGGATCGGCAGCGACGCGAGGATCCGCCAGACACGCTGGACCATGGCCGCGTTGCGCGTCTGGCCCAGATCGACATTGGGCCAGAACGGCTCTGCGTCATGGGTCATGTTGGCGCGGCGCATGGTGAATCCGCTGACCTCGAACCCGCACTCCATGTAGGCACGGATCCGGCGCCGTTGGGCCGCCTCCGCCGCGTCGAAACCGAAGACCACAAGCTTGTGCGGCCCGTCGGACCCGGGCACGGGATCGCCGGGCGCTGCGGTCATCCGTCCCGCCCCGTTTCCCAAGGCAGCCGCTCGCGGCCGAGTATCCCGCGCAACCGCGCCATTTCATCGGCGAAGATGCCGTGCAGACGCTCTGCCGTTTCTGGGCGCATGGGGGGGACCTCGTCGCGCATCACGATCCTGTTGGCCGTGAGGATCCGTGCCACGGGCGGGGTCGTCTTGATACGTGCGAGCACCGGTTCGAGTTCATGCCGGCGCATCCAGTCGCCGCCCGCCCTCAGGACGCTGCGAAGGGCGGGCAGCCGGGCCCGATCGCTTTCGTTGCGACGCTCGTGAAGGATCGCGCTCTCGAACGTCTCGTCGACGCCGAGAAACCCGAAAAGCGTGCGCGCCGCCGTCCGGGGATCGGCCGCGATCTCTTCGGCGAAAAGAACGAGTATCCGGTCCGGATCGAACGCCTCGCGCCATCTGGCGAGATGCGTGGCGTAGAGCCCCTGCTCGATATAGGCGGGGTTGTTGGCCAGCCCGTCCTCGAAGGGGATCGGATCGACATGTCCCTTGATGATCTCGTGGAGGTGGTTGGAGAAGGCCCGCCGCACCGGATCGCGCAGCAGAAGCACAATCTTCAGGTCGGGATTGTAGGCGTGGGCACGCCCCGGCGCGCGTGGATCGTGAAAATAGGACGGCGAGTTCTCGAACCGGAGCGCCCGGGTGGCGTCGCGGCTGAAATGGCTTTCGTACCAGCGATAGCCGCGGTCGAAATAGCAACTGAAGAAATCGAGCTCCTTGGAATGGTGAGTCTCTATTTCCGGGTGTGATCCGGCCACCGAATGTATCCAGGACGACGCGCATTTCTGGGCACCGATACCGATGGCGCCGACAAGCGCGGACCGCGCTGCCGCGCCGGGTCCGGCGGCTTCCCATGGCGTGGGCATGGTGCGTGTTCCGGATGTCATGGTTGCAGGATACTCCGCCATCGGTGAGGGGCCGAAGCGACCGGGAGGGCGGCTGATGAAGACTTGACGCCTGTCATGCGCGGGGCTTTCTGTTCATGGTGGCAATCACTTCGTCCCGCATCTCCGGGGTGATGTCCGCAAAGCGGAAGGTGCGCCCGCCCGCGGCCGGATCCTGTCTGCGCCGTTCGGCGGTGCCCGCGAGCACGGCGCGGACGGCCTTCGGCATCGCGTCGAGGGCATTCAGCTGGTTTCGCGCGCGGATGATCCAGGGCCCGTCCGATGTCTCGGCCGCTTGGGGAACCTGGGCGACGATGTCGCCGGTATCGACCCCCGGTGTGACATGGTGAATGGTCAGCCCGACCTTGTCGAGATCGCCGTTGCGCACCTGCCAGAATTCGACCTGGGTGCCGCGATAATGCGGCAGCAGCGACCCGTGAAGGTTGAGGACCCCAAGCGATGCCGTCCGCAGCATCGGCGCGCGGATGATCGGCGCACCGGTCAGCACGATGACCCGCAACCCGAAGCCGGCCTGCCATGCGACGGTCTCTGCGGCATTGACCTCTCGGCGGGGCACGGCGCGGATCTCGCAGCCCCTCGGCCAGTCCGGCACCGGCCCGGCCCCCTCGACAAAGACCTTCCGGGCCTCGTGCGCGTAACGCGCCGGCAGTCCGGACCGCCGACGCCGGACGGGGATCAGGCGCCCGAGCCGTTTCAGCATGCGCAGGCCCGGACCGTGACCCGGGGTCGTCGCGGGGCTCTCGAGCAGCAGAATGCTGCGCAGCGGATCGCCGGTGCCATCGAGCGCGGCTGCAAGGCGCGCGGCCATGTGGCGCCCCAGCGGGGTATCGCCGGTGATCAGCCCGACCCCGCTCATGGCGCAGCCGACCCCTTTTCTTGCGGTCCGGCGATTTCGAAGAACAGCTCACGGTCGCGAAAGAAGTGCTCGAGAAAACTTGCCGGCAATCCGTCCCAGCCGGGCTCGGTCCCCAGTGTTCCGGTCTGCGAGCGATGACAGTCCAGCGCCGCGCGCTTGCGCTGCTCGAAGCCGCCGATATCCACGGCAACCGCGTTCAACCTCCGCGCCGCCCGGACCGCCTTTCGAAGGCCCGCGATGAACCCGGCCTTGTTGCTGGCCCGCTCGGGGCGCCAGGATCCGAAATCCCAGAACCAGACCGGATATTCCCAGAGCGCGGCCCCGCCGAGCCGCCCCTCCGCGTGAAGCCGGTGCACGGCCCGCGCCAGTGCGACGTGATCGCGGTGCCCGTCACCCGATGCACATACGAAGATTTCCGATGGCGACAGCTCGTCCACGAGTGCTGCGATGTCCGCTTCGAGCGCCGCGCCATGCGCGGCAAGCGCGCCATCCGGAAAGCCCAGGAACCGGATATGGTCCCGCGCGACACCAAGAAGGCTGCATGCCGCGACGGTCTCGCGTTCCCGCAATGCGACGATGTCGTCCCGCGACATGCCGCGGGCGGCGCCCGCGGCCCCGGTCGCGGCCCCGTCGGTCACCACGGCGACATGGACCGGCACCCCCGCCTTGCGCTTGAGCAGGACCAGCCCGCCGCATCCCAGGGTCTCGTCATCGGGATGGGGGGCCAGGATCAGACAGTCCCGACGGGTCAGTTCGGCCGTGCGATCCGGCGCGCGACGGGCGATGGTTCGCCACAGACGCCGCATGGCGGCGCGTTCCAGAGGCGGCCATATTCCGGAAAGATTGACGAACTTCATCGGGGTGTCGTTTCTGATCATGGGCCGGGACGATTTTCGGACAGGCTTGCTCATACGGGATCGTCGGGGAGTTTGCTCTGGCTTTATCGCGCTCCGGGTCACGTGGCCGCCATATCGGGCACAAGTTCCGGCCGGACGGGAACATCCTTATGTAAAAGCCCGACTATGCCACGCATCAGACCTTGTGAAAACCGGTAGTTGCGCGTCACGAGGGAAACTCCGGCGCCGCCGCAACTCTGGCCGGCGCGCCCGGCAAAACCCCCGATGCCTCCCTCGCGCGGCGATGTCAGCCCCCCGGCAGAATGATCACGTCGACTTCGACCACGTCGGCGGGGCCAAGCCGGGTATCGGGGGTCGCGTCCAGGGTTTCCGGACCCTCCGAACCCGGGCGGGTTATGCGATACGAGGTCTGGATATCCATCTCCTGACCCGATGCGACGAGCAGCGCCTCGGTCCCCAGAAGCAGCCGGCGGTTCATGTCCTGCCGGGCCGCGAGCTGTTCGACCGCCGCTTCGGAGCGTTGCAGTTCCCGCAGGATCTCCAATCGCCTGTCGGCCTCGATACCGATCCTTTCGCGTTCAAGCTCGGCGATGGACTGACGGGCCCGGAAAACCGCGGTTTCGGTGTCGAGCTGGCGGTTTTCAAGGTTTATGAGCTGACCTTGCTGCGCCACGAGGCTCGGGGATCGGACAAGACCGCGTTCGTAAAGCTGCTCCATGTTGCCGACCGACTCGCGCAGAAGTTCGACCTGACGGCTCAGTCCCGAAAGCTTTTCCTGCAAGGTCGAGACTTCCGTTTCCAGCAGGGTGCGGCTGTCGTCAAGCGCCTCGAGCGCGCGGGCCCGGGCCTCGCGCCGGCTCTGGAACAGGGCGCGTTCGTGTTCGATGAGGGCCTTCAGGGTCTCCGGCCCGTCCGGATGCGTCACGCCCTCGGGGATCGTGAACTCGTTCGCGCCATCCATCTCGGCGCGCAGGCGCGCCGCCCGGACCTTGTGCCGCGCGATATCGATCGCGATTTCCTGCAGGACACCCGACGCGCGGACCGCAGCCGCCTCTCGCCCGGGCCTGTCGTCGAGCACGGTCGCCGGTCCCCCCGCCAATGCCAGCGCCTGCCGTACGGTCAGCCCGGGCGAGAAGTCATAGGCGCCGGGGTTCGCGACCGATCCCAGAACGTAGATCGGACGATGCCCGACGATCGAGAGCGACGCGCTCGGCGGTTCGACCAGCCCCAGCCGGCCCTGAAGGGTCAGCGACACGGACTCGGCGACCTCCGCAAGGCTCCTGTCCTCGACATCCACGGCACCGATCAAGGGCAGCATGAGGGTGCCGTCGGACCCCACCGCATAGGTTCCGTTCACGGCGTCGAATTCGACGAACCCGAGTTCGATCGTGTCCCATTGCACGAAGCGGACCGCGATCCGGTCCCCGGCATTGAGCCGGTAGGCGTCCTGCGCGGCACCGGACCCGGCACAGGTTCCGGCGATCAGGATGGCGAGCATGGCGCGAAAGAGACCGCTTGCGCAGACATGGCAGATACGGGCCAGATCGGGCATTCTTCAACTCCGGGATATGTCCTCGTGACCTCTGTCGTGGCCTTGGCGCCGCTCACGTGTCGCTGTGAAGCCCCGCGCACCGGACCCGTCGCGATTGCACGCGCCGTCGGGGTCCGGTCTATTCGACTTGGGCCGCAGAAGCCAAGGACGTTTTTCGATCCGGCCCCTCCGGCGCGCGCCCTGCAACACCGCGCCGGATGTCGGGGCCTTTCGGGACCATGTCGGCGTGATGGTGCCCATGTCGGGTCTAGCGGGCCCGTTCCCCGGTGACCGGGATGGTGGCCGCCGAGCGGGCCAGATCCTCTACCGCCTCGCCGATGGCTGGTGCCAGAAATGCCGCCCCGGCGTAAGAGAGATGATCCTCGTCACGGTAAAGAACCATGTCCCCGAACGCGTTGACACATCTGTCGGGCACGAGGGTGTCGCAGAGGATCCGGCCCGGATCCACCTTGCGCAGGTTCGGATGGTCCAGATCGTCGAACAGATCGACGATTTCGGCGGTGCGGTCGCGATAGGCGTCGATGTCCGTCGAGATCTCGAGCCGGCCCGCCTGGCCACTGATCGTCTCGTGCACCGCGTAGCGGACCACGTTCCAGCCCGCCTCGGGGATCGGGTAGACCAGCACCACGTTCACGTCCTCCAGAAGCGCCAGGATACCGCTGCGATACGCGTCGAGCACACGCGCGCGCCGCGCCGGATCGGTGCGACCCGCGGGCGTGTCCCGCTCGGTCACGAGGTCGATCCAGACCGGGTCGCCCGGCTCCTCTCCGCCCTCGCCGTTGTCGAAGCGGGTGCCATAGAGATAAAGCGGAAAGCGCGAGGTCAGGACAACCGTCTCGATGTCGGTGTCCCGGATGAATGCCAGGGTTTCGCGATTGTGGCGGGCGCATTGATGGCTGGCGTCGACGTCCACGCGATAAAAGCCCGGCAGACCGATGCACCCGGTATAGGACACGGCATAAGAGGTCAGCCCACGCGCCCGCAGGTCGGCCTGCACCACCTCCGAGATGGCAAGCGAATGGCTGTCGCCGATCAGCGCGACATCGATCCCGGGATGGCCCGCGCGCATGATGCAGTCCTCGATCGGATGCGGCTTCGGAACATCCTCGACGTGACAGGCCGCGCGCTTGCTCCACCATTCGTCGGGAACGGCGAGGATGGCGTCCAGCCCCGGCTCGAAGCGGTTCGGGAAACCGTCGCGCAGATGTCCGACGCCGCCGGCGCCCATCAGGGCGATCCCGGCGATCCCGGCCATCGCGAAGATATTGCGCCGCTTCGACAGGAAAGGCGCGCCGCGTTTGCGGAACGGCTGTTCGACGAACCGCCAGCTGAGAAAGGCGGCCCCCAGGGACACCGCCGACAGAAACAGCATCACGAGGGAAGACGGGGCGAAGGGCGACGCGAGGCGGGCAAAGGCGAATAGCGGCTGATGCCAGAGATAGGCACTGTAACTGATCAGTCCGATGCCGACGAAGGGCGCCGTGGACAACAGCTTTGCCGGCAGGGTCCCGCGTCGGGCGAACAGGATGACAAGGCAACTCCCCCCCACGGGAAGCAGCGCGTACAGGGACGGGAAAGGCGTTGCCTCGTCGAACAGGAGGATCGCGGCACAGATCATCGCAAGCCCGAGTCCCCCGAGCAGCGCATGTCCGGGGATCTCGCGATGCCGCATCGCGATCGCGCAAAGCGACCCGGCAAGCAATTCCCATATCCGGAACGGGATCAGGTAGAAGTTCGCCGTTCTGGCGAACCGCCAGGCCCATTCGGTCGACAGCAGGCTGGCCAGTGTCAGCACCACAAGCACGATCACGGTCGTCCGCCGTCCGAACCGCCAGAGAAAGGCCAGCAGCACCGGAAAGAAGACGTAATACTGTTCCTCGACCGCGAGACTCCAGGTGTGCAGCAGCGGCTTGAGTTCCGCGGCGCCCGCGAAATACCCGCTTTCGAGCCAGAAAAGCACATTCGACACGAAAAGCGCGACCGCCGCGACGCTCTGAGAGAAATCCCTGTACTGATCGGGCAGCATCAGCACCCAGGCCGCCGGAAAACAAAGCGCGACGACAAGGCACAAGGCGGGAAGGATCCGGCGGATGCGGCGTTCGTAGAAGTCGAGAAGCGAGAACCGTCCCCGCTCGAGATCCTGGAGAAGCAGCGTGGTGATGAGATAGCCGCTTATGACGAAAAACACGTCCACGCCGACGAACCCGCCCGAAAACGCGGAAAACCCGGCATGGAACAGTATGACGGGCACCACGGCGACCGTACGGAGCCCGTCTATCTCCGGCCTGTACTTCATCCGTCCGCCCGTGTCCGATCGGATCGCCCCTGCGGGGACCATGCCGCGGGCAGACATGCCGATCCAGTGGCCGATCCGCGGGCCGACAGGTGGGCAGGGCTCCCGGTCATTCAGTCCGTCCGCTGAAACACGAACAGGACCCCGCCGACCAGCGCCGTGATCCAGCTGACCGCCCGCAGCGTCAGGGCCACGGCGAATCCTTCGGCCGCCGTCGCACCGGCGCCGATCAGCAGGACCGAGAAACACCATTCCCACCAGCCGACATTGTTGGGCGAGACCGGGATCATCGCGAGGATGAGGATGGCCGGCGTGACGACGAGGACATCCAGCAAGTCCGGCTGGAAGCCGATACTCAGGCTGCCGTAATAGACGTTCATCCCGGCGAGAAGCTGGAACAGGCAGGAATAGACGAGCGCCCGGAACAGCACGCGCCGCCGGCCCCGGTAAAGCCCGATCTCCTCGACCAGCCGCAGAAGCTTGGATGCCAGCTTGCCACGGCGCCTGACCAGGGCCCCCTGCATCCATGCGCCGGCCCTTTCGGACACGAACAAGAGCGTCGCGCCCAGGCAGAAGACCACGGCCCCCGCGATGGTGACGATCACGATCGGCGAGCGGAATGCCGAAGGATTAAGCACGGCGAAAAGCACGGCCAGCATGGTCAGGGCGACAAGCCCGGTCGCGCGCTCCATCGTGACCGACGCGGCCGAGGCCGCCTGCGACTTGATCCGGCGCCCGAGCAGGTAGGACCGGGTCACGTCCCCCCCCATCATGCTGGGCAGGAAATTGTTGAAGAACCGGCCGATCAGGTACAGCCCGAACAAGGCTCCGAAGGACACATCGACCCCGCGATCCTGCAGGAAAATCCGCCATTTCAAGCTGCTGATCGCGTTCAGCAGGACCTGGAGAACGAGCAGCGCCAGAAGGTATTCCACCTGGAAATCGGCCAGGATCCCGAGCAGCTTGCGGCCGTTATCCTGCCACAGCAGAAGCGCGGCGATCAGGGCGACGCCGATGGCGGCCTTGGCAATCGACCGCAGGGGAAAGCGGCGACCACGCGGCGGGGCGGAAGAAAACGGGACGGAGGACGATGACCGGGTCTCCGTCATGCGTGCCGAGGGCGGGCCCGATGTCATGGATCCGTCCCGGGCTGGTCGTCTGCGCCGCGCGTGCGGATCACCCTAGCCGGCATCCCGACGCTGACGCTCCGCTCGGGAAGCGATCGCGTGACCACCGCGCCCGTGCCGACGATGGCATCCCGACCGATCGACACGCCCCCCACCGCCGAGGCGCGCGCCCCGAGCCAGACCCCGTCGCCGATACGGGTGCCGCCGGTCTTCTGCGTGCCCTGTTTCGAAATCGGGACATCCAGACGGTCGGTGTTGTAGTTGCCGCTACCGGTGACGAAACAGTGGCTGCCGCCGATCACGTCGTCGCCGATCGTGACCGCGTTGTCATGCGCAGACTGGATCACGCTGTAGGGACCAAAGCCGCAGCGATCCCCGATGGTGATACTGCCGTTCTTGCACGACAGCACCACCCCGTGCGACAGCATCACCGCCGCGCCGATCTCCAGCACGGTCTCCCGCGTCGGGTTTCGCGCATCCAGCACGCAGCCATCGCCGATCACGGTGTGATCCCCGATCCGGATCCGGCCGGGATGCATCAGGGTGACGTTGCGGCCGAAATAGACCTTCCTGCCGCAGCTTCCCAGCAGACGCGGCCAGAAGGTCTTGCGCATGAGCAGGCCGAGAGCCCCGGGAAGGCCGGACATCCACGAACAGAATTCGAAATAGACAAGCCCGCGCCACGACCTGCGCCCGACCACCACATCCTGGTAGCGTTCGAGCGCGGTCCCGTCGCCCGTCACGGCGGCATGGGTCTTGGGTAATGGTTCCGTGGTGCTCAAGACTGAATCCCCGGCGCGGTGTCTGCTGATGATCGTGACCCTATCCCAAGCCGTGCATCTCGTCCAAAAAAGAACCCCCCGAACGAGGCGGAAAGGTTTCAATTTCGACGGTTTTGCAGTAACAGACATCCAATTGATTTCTATTTTCGAAACGAAGTATGAGTATTTGCGTGTCTGCATCTGAAAACGGGAAACGCGGCGTCCGGGAAGAGTTCGACGCCAAGGCCGCGCATTACGAATCGAATCGGCTGGCCGGATGGTACAGGGCGCATAACGACATCATCGCCGCCCATCTGAACCCCGGAAAGGACGACACGCTGCTCGATATCGGCTGTGCCACCGGATACCTGATCCGCCGGACACTCGGCATGCATCCCGGCATGTCCGCCATCGGTGTCGATCTGGCGCCGGGCATGGTCGCCGCCGCCAGGCGCGAGGCCGGGGACGTGTCGGGCCGCGCGCGGTTTTTCTGTGACGACTGGGAGGCGCCCGGATCCGAGTTGCGCGACGCGCTGCAGAAGCGTGACGTCGATCTGGCGGTCTGCGCCAGCGGGTTTCACTACTTCGGGGATCCGGTCGGGGCCCTGCGGCGGATCCGGCAAAGCCTGGTCCCCGGCGGGGCGCTGTTTCTTCTGGAACGCCGCCGCGAACGGTCGCTGTCGACCATCGCATGGGATCTGGCGCATCGGTATCTTGTCCGCGACCATGTCCGGTTCTACGACTCGGCCGAGCTGTGCGGCATGATCGGCAAGGCGGGATTTAGCCATCACGAGATTGTCCGGACTGTCAGGAAGATCTTCTGGAAGAACAAGGTTTCAAGCAATCTCATTCTCATAAAGGCGGTTCGATGACGACAGATCACCTCCACGATACGGGCGGGTCCGCCCGGACGGCCGCAGCGCCGGAGCTGCCCGAAAAATATGCGTCGCTGGCCGGGCAGCGTCTGCTCGTCACCGGGGCGGCCGGGTTCATCGGCGGGGCGCTGCTGCGGCGGCTCGCGGCGTATCAGCTCGATGTTGTCGGCACGGTCTGGCGCCAGGACGAGGCGGATGCGCTGCGCCGCGAGGGATTTCGCTGCAAGGTGCTCGACCTGCTTTCGGACGACCCGTTCGACGAACATGTGCAGGATATCGACATCGTGTTTCATGTCGCGGCCATGTTCCAGGAAACCGAATACGACGAAGCGACCTACATGAAGGCCAACCGGGACGGGGCGCTGAAGCTTTGCAAGGCCGCGGCAAGGGCCGGGGTCACGCGTTTCGTGCATTGCTCGACCGTCGGCGTGCACGGCGATGTCAAGGAACTGCCCTGCAAGGAGACGACCGCCTTCAACCCGATGGATCAGTACCACCGCACCAAGCTTGCCGGTGAGATCGCGATCTTCGACTTTGCCCGGACCCTGCCCGAAGGCGGCATGATCGTGACGGCGAACCGGCCCGCGATGGTCTATGGTCCGGGCGACACGAGGATGCTCAAGCTCTTTCAGCGGATCCTGAGCGGCAAGTTCATGATGATCGGAAACGGCAAGGTCATGGCGCATCTCGGGCATATCGACGATCAGGTCGACAGCTTCCTCGACTGTGCCGTGGCCCCGCGCGAGAATGTGCATCTCGAAGCGTTCAACATCGCCTCGGACGAGCCGATCCACCTTGTAACGCTGGTCGATCTGATCGCGGACCAGGGCGGTGTGGCCCGGCCCAGGGGTCGGGTGCCCGTGGCGCCGGTCTGGCTTGCCGGTCTGATCTGCGAGATCCTGTGGCTTCCGTTCAAGGCCCGCCCGCCGCTGTTCCGGCGCAGGGTCGGGTTCTTCACCCATAACCGCGCCTTCGATCTGGCGAAGGCCCGCGAAAGGCTCGATTACGCCTCGAAGGTCGACAATCCTTCGGGGATCGCGCAAACCATCGCCTGGTACCGCGATCAGGGATTGGTCTGACGCGCAGGTGTCGATCGCGGGCGGCCCCGGAACGCGGCGGATGCTTCCACGCGAGCATGAATTTACTTGAAAGTTTGTAAAGGTTGTGGGCCTAATATCTTTTTGCAATCTGCGGTGAATCAACGATCCTTTCGATAGTAGTGTACAAATTATGAACACAGGTTCCGTTCTCATACTCGGCGGTGATGGCTTTTGCGGCTGGCCCACGGCGCTTCGCTTTTCGTCGCTGGGCGCGGCGGTGACGGTGCTGGACAATGGCGCACGACGCTCCATCGACGCCGCCCTCGGCACGCGGTCTCTCGTCCCGATCCGCAGTCTGCACGACCGTGTCGAGACATGGGCGGATGTGAGCGATCGGCGCATCACCCATCGGCACGTCGATCTTGCCGAGGATTATCCGGCAGTGACCGAACTTCTGCGG
The DNA here is from genome assembly GCF_037083785.1 of Roseovarius sp. D22-M7. Classification (NCBI taxonomy): domain Bacteria; kingdom Pseudomonadati; phylum Pseudomonadota; class Alphaproteobacteria; order Rhodobacterales; family Roseobacteraceae; genus Roseovarius; species Roseovarius sp. D22-M7. Next base: position 9,732 of record NZ_JBAPKY010000038.1, on the reverse strand, counting down.
GCCACGCAGTTCGACACCGTCCTTCACTTCGCCGAGCAGCGCTCCGCGCCCTACTCGATGCTCTCGAGCGGCGGCGCGCGGTACTCGGTGGACAACAACATCCGCGCGACGCACAATCTTCTGGCGGCGCTCGTGGAGACCGGCAGCGATGCGCATCTGATCCACATGGGGTCGATCGGTGTCTATGGCTATGCCACGGTGGATCTGCTTCTGCCGGAAGGCTATGTCAGTGTGCGCGCGAAAGGGGCCGATCAAAGGGAGATCGAGAGAGAGATCCTCTATCCGGGCCAGCCTGAATCGATCTATCACATGACCAAGATGCTGGATCAGCATCTCTTCGCGTTCTACGCGCACCATTACGGGATCCGGATCACCGATCTGCACCAGGGTGTCGTGTGGGGAACGCAGACCGCGGAAACGCGGCGCGATCCGGGGCTGACGAACAGGTTCGACCACGATCCGGTTTTCGGCACGGTCGTGAACCGTTTCATGATGCAGGCCATCGAAGGCAAGCCGTTGTCGGTCTACGGCAGCGGCAGACAGAGCCGCGCCTTCATCCATATTGAGGATATGCTGACCTGTCTGACGCTGGCGGCGGACACTGCGCCCGCACGCGGCGAGAAGGTGAGAATCCTCAACCAGTTCTCCGAGGTCTGTTCCATCGCGCACCTTGCCGCGCGGGTCTCGCGCCTCACGGGCGCCCCGATCAGCCATGTCGACAATCCCAGGCAGGAGCCGGCGGAGAACGATCTGGACGTGGATCGCGCGACGTATCGCGCGCTCGGGGTCGAACCTCGCAGGTTCACCGATCTTCTCGGGGCGGAGCTTGCCGCGCTGCCGGGCCTGCTCGGCATTCCGGATCCGCCTTGCGCCCCCGGTCTCGAAGGATCGCCGGGCGACACTGTCGCAAGGCGGGCTTCGGGCGCGTCCCGATAGGCATCCGCCATGCCAACGCCACGACCCGACCCGATATCCGGGCGCGTCACGTGGTCACGACGCGCGGATCCCGGGGTGACCGCGGGGAACCGCGGCCGGGCGAAAGACCCGTCACCGAAATGTCAGAGATCGCGGATGGTCTGCAGAAGCGCCATGGTCTCGCGCCCGTCCTCCAGAAACAGGTCCCGTCTCCGTCGCATGATCTGCGTCCTTTCCGCGCGATAGTCTTCCGGTGTGACGGTTCGCAGGAAATCGACAATCGACCACGCATGGGGCGCGCCGAACGCATGGCCCACCCCTGCGGCCGCGAGCCAGCGATCCATCTCCGAGCCCGCGACCACCAGCGGCACGGCCCCGTAGAAACCGCCCTGATACATCCGGCATGCCAGCAAGAGCGGCGAGTTTCCGTGCTCGTCCAGAAAATCCAGGCACCAAGAGAAATGCACGCGACCGTACATTTCTTCCAGATCGTCGGGAATGGTGTATTCGCCGTCATGGCGCCAGTTCGGATGACGCTCCACGATCCGGAGAAAGGCGTCCAGTCCGGTTTCCGTCGGGTAGCCCCGGGTGTGGATCTCGACCTTCGGCCCGAGCGCGGTCGCGATGTCTTCCAGGATGCGCAGGCTCTTCGGACAGCGCAGGGTACCGAACCAGCCGATCACCCAGCGGTCGGAGACCGCCTTCCACACATCGCCCTTCGGCGTCGGCGCATCCGGCAGATCGCCCAGTTGCAGCTTATTTTCCAGCACGAAACAGGGACCGGCATAGCGCTGCGCAGGCTCGAAATAGCCGTGAAGAAACCCCGGCGACAACACCACAAGAAGGTCAATGCGGTTCAGAACCCACCTTTCCAGCCAGCGAAAGAGCGCCCCTGTCGCGGTCTTCTTGAAGAAGATCTCCTGCACATCCTCGACCTCGTAGACGAGCTTCGCCCGGCTGCGCGTGAAGCTCCGCACGAGACTGCCCAGCAGGACGAGGTCCAGATTGCGGGCATAGATGAAATCCGCGGCGCGCAGACGCGGCGCGTGACGCAGCATCGTCCACAGCGCCCGGGCGAGGACGGGCAGCCGGTAGAGATAGTTCCGGTCGACTGTCGTTCCCAACGGGATGTTCTTCCAGTCGGGCTGGAAGGCCGTGTTGAACTTGTGTCGGCGAAAGGTGAACGCCGTCAGATCGACGCCCGCCCGCAGGAACGACCGGATGCGCAGGATGAGGGTCGGGTTGGTGGCATCGACGCCGATATAGATCCCGCGAAGCGGGACCCGCGTGTCCCGTGGTGCCGGATTCGCGGAAACCGGGGCACGGCTATCCTCCAGCGTCACCTGCTCACGGGCCCGTTTTTGCGATGCGTTCCGCTGCCGGGCATGGCAGAAAATTGCTTGCTTTCCTCATGTCTGGGCATGTTCTTGCCGGTTTGACGGACGCTTTCCGAATTCCGAAAACAAGAGACCCACCCAAACGTTGCATCATCGTGATGACTGAGGCAAGGCTTGCCATATCTGACGATAACCGAGGAATGCATATGATAGTTCAGGCCTCTTGAAACCGAGGTCAAGTCAGTAGGATCACGTCGTCGGTGGCGTGCTAATCGGCGTACGACACACTCACATTGTACAAACTTGGGCCGCGTTAACAAAGCGTTAATCCAAGCCGTTTCATATGTATCAGGTAACGATCCCCGCCGCGATGACCCCGATCCGGGCCATCGTTCCAACCCTTGTTTGACTACAGGCCGTCTCCTCCAAGGCCGTCCACTCACAAAGAGGTAACTGAGCATGAGCACTCTCGACACGGTCCATATGGAACATATGGATCAAGCAAATTCCCTGATCGACGCCGGCGATGCCACTCACATCGCCGTCAGGAACGGGGCATGGAGCGATCCCGATACATGGGCCGACGGAAACGTGCCTGATAAGAACGCAATTGTACACATCCCTGGTGAAATTTCAATCCTTTACGACATGCGGTCCTCCCCCGAGCTGGAAGGCGTGCGCGTCGATGGCGAACTGACTTTCACGCGCGCGCACAGCACCGAGATGCGGGTCGAGACCATCGTGACGACCATGGGCTCGCGTTTCGATGCGGGATCCATGACCGACCCGATCCCGGCCGGTGTCGATCTCGACATCATCTTCCGCGACACGCCCATCGACCGTTCCGACGACCCCGACATGCTGGGTCACGGTCTCGTCGCCTTCGGCCAGGTCGACATCCAGGGCGCCGCAAAGGAAAGCCATCTCGTCCTCAAGGACGATGTCCCCGCCGGCGCGACCTCCATGGCCGTCGAGGGCGATACGACGAACTGGCAGCCCGGCGATACGATTCTCGTCGTCGGCACGACATATCTGGGCGAGAACGAATACGGCGTCCTGATGACCCAGGACGAGACGCGGACGATCACCAAGGTCGATGGCGATACCATCCATTTCGACGAGGCGCTCGATCACGCGCATGAACGGCCGACCAGCATCGAGGCCGACATCTATGTCGGCAACCTGTCGCGCAACGTGACCTTCAGTTCGGAAAACCCCGAAGGCACGCGCGGCCATGTGATGATGCACAACGACACGCCCGATCCCGAAACCGGCTCGGTCAACAGCGTGCGCTACGCCGCGTTCGAGGATCTCGGCCGCACCGACAAGTCGGTCGACATCAGCCCGACCAACCCCGAAGGCCGCTATCCGGTCCATCTTCACATGGTCGGAACGGATGCGGATGCGCCGACGAACATGATTGTCGGCAATGCCGTCTCGGGCAGCCCGGGCTGGGGCATCGTGCAGCACGACAGCCGCGCCCTGGTGAACGACAACATCGTCTACGACATCACGGGCGGCGGGATCGTTTCGGAAACGGGCAACGAGACCGGCGCGTGGATGAACAACCTCGTCAGCAGCGTGACCGGCTACGAGAACGAGAACAAGAACGGCAACGGCGATCAGGGGGCGGCCTACGCGAACCAGTCGCGCATCATCGTCCAGACCGACAACATCGCGGCGAACTCGAAGCTCGGCTGGAATTTCTCGGGCCGTGAAAACTTCCCCGAAGACGATCCGGACGGGGCACCGAAAGACGGCATCCACCGCAAGATGTTCGAGCGCGACCAGCTCAAGTTCGATCCCGATCCCTTCGATGTCGCGATCGATCACGAAGAGGGGGCGATTTCCGACTTCACCGGCAACAGCGTGATGACTTCCACAGAAGCGTTCCGCGTCTTCCATCGTCAGTTCGCCCATCACAGCGATACGCTCAGCGTCATCAGGGATTTCGACATCTGGGGCGGCAAGAACGGCGTCAATCTCATGAACTACTCCTACAACTACGAGTTCATCGACTCGGACTGGAGCGGCAGCGGCATCGCCGCCACCATGTGGAGCAAGACATCCTCGCTGGTCATGAGCGATCTCGACGTGTCGGATTTCGGAACCTTGTGGCGATCGCACGGCCTCAGCCAAGAAGCCGTGCTTCACGATGTCCGGACGACGAATGTCGACGAGATGTTCGACGTCAAGTATAACAGCGACAAGGGCGACACGTCTTACTGGACCGAATATTTCGCTCAGTTCGGCATAGACTACCAGAATCCGCTGCCGAAGGTTCTCTCGAAAGACGATGCCGATCCGAATGCCGGCCTGACCTTCGAAATGGACGCGGGGTCCGATGTCACGCTCTCGCCGGGCGACAAGCAGGTCGAGATCACGGGAACCATCATCGACGGCCTGGGAGAGCGTGTCTTCTTCCAGAGGATCCTGAGCAGCATCGACAACCAGAGGGGCTCGTATGAAGGGGCAAGCCTGAATCTCGTGAATTTCGACACCGAATGGCATCGGGACTTCTCGACGGACGAATTCCTCGCCGAACATGGAACCTGGCAGAAGGACAATGGTGACTGGGTCACTCCGATCGTGTTCTGGCTGACCGAACGGCTCAGCGGCGAGCAGCATCCGGTGATCGTGGACCTGGAACTGGACGGGTTCGATGATAGCGAACTGGCGGAATTCGCGCTCGACGCCTATCCCTCGCCGACGATCGGCAATGCGGAATTCGATTACGGTTTCGACATCGGCTCCGGTGAACCCACCCCGGATCCCGTCGTCCCCGATGACGAGCCCGATCCCGATCCGGTCGAGGAGGACGCGGCCGTCTCCGATGACGAACCCGCGAGCGACCCTGTCGAGGACGACGCGGAGGCGCCGGTCACCGATGACGGCAATTTCTGGGACGGCGCCGAAAACGTGATCGCGGGCACCGACGGTGACGATGTGCTGTTCGGCTCGTCCGGGGACGATATCCTCGTCGGCGGAGCGGGTTCGGACAAGTTGACGGGCGGCGGCGGTGCGGATCTCTTCGTGCTCACCGCCAATGGTGCCATCACGGGCGATGACAGCGACGTGAAGGATTTCGATCTCGCCGAGGGCGATGGGCTGGCGATTGTCGATGTTCCAGAGTCGCTGATCGGGACGGATCCGAACGGCTGGATGCGCTTCGTCAAGTCCGGCACCCTGGGCTTGCTGGAGGTCGATCTCGACGGGACCGGATTCGAGGAACTCGCCAAATTCCGGTACGGGCGCGAGTTGACGGTCGATGACCTGATCGATGCCGGCAACCTGACGGTCCACGCCGCGGGCGGGACGGCAGACGGGGGCGGCGACACCGTCACCGAGCCGGAGCCCACCCCGGATCCCGTCGCCCCCGATGACGAGCCCGATCCCGATCCTGTCGAGGACGACGAGGCCGTGCTCGACGATGAGACCGCTCCTGTCGAGGACGACGCGGCCCCCGATGACAGTCCCGATGACACGTCGGAGTCCACTCCGCTTGATGCGTTCGAGCCAACCCATACAGGCGGCCCGGGCGATGACAACCTGCGGGGCACGGACAATGACGATCGTCTCGATGGTGGCGCCGGGGTCGACAGGATCTGGGGCAATGACGGCGACGACATCCTTGTCGGCGGGTCGGGAAGTGACAAGCTCTACGGCGGGGCCGGTGCGGATACGTTTGTCTTCAACCCGCCAGCGCTTGGCAATGGCGACGATGACATCAAGGACTTCAACGCGGGTGAGGGGGACGTCATCGCGTTGCTCGGCATCGTCCCGGAAGATGCCACGGATCTGTCGCAATGGGTGCGGTTCGTGGATTCGGGCACGCTCAGCAACCTCCAGATCGATTCCACCGGAACCGGAACCGCTTTCGAGGATGTCGCGATCATCCGCGGCGGGCGCGGTCTCGATCTCGATGAGATGATCGCGATAGACGCGATCGATTTCTACTGACGCATCCCTTCCCGCCACCCCGGGAAGGGCCACGATGTCAGGAACGCCGCGGCAGGAATGTCGCGGCGTTCGCGTGTCCCGGGGCCCTCGCCCGCCGGCACGCGTCCCGCCGAGATCAGGCCGGAGGCAAGACGCAGGATCCGGCCGGCCGATGCCATACGCTGCGCCTTGAGCGCGGTCCTGGCACGCCAGGCGAGACCGCGGGCCAGTGCGCGGGCGATCGAGGCCCCCGCCCCGTTCGCCCGTCCCATCGCGACCAGCTCTTCCCGGATCCGCGGCACCAGGGCCTCTTCGATGCCGTGTTTGCCGGCCATCGCCCGGCGACAGATCGCAACCTCCAGCGGGCCCAGTGGCGTGTCGGGCGCGGCCCGGCCCGCGGCCCGAAGATCCGCCAGCGCGGCGGGCCAGTCGGTGCGCCGCGCATGCACGCAGGCGCGTTGCAGCAACGCGGCCCGGGACACGAAAACCGGATCCTGCGAGAGGAACATCGCCTCGTAGAAGCCGATGGGAATGTGGTCGCGAAAATCGGCGAATATGGCGCGGTCGGCGCTTTTCCATACCTCGTCCGACCGCCCCGCCGCGTGCCGCGCCGCGGCGGGGCCGCGATCGCCATCATGCTTTCTTTGAAGAAACAGGGGCGTATCGGTCACGGTGATCGGGGCGAGCGTCCCGAGACGGACGATCATGTCGTAATCGATAGAGCGCGCGAGATCCTCGCGAAACGGCCCGGCCCTTTCATAAAGACCGCGCCGGACCAGGGTCGCGTTCTGGAACAGGAAGATATCCTCCAGCAGGTGCCGGATCGGCGACCCCGAGGATAGATCGGGCCAGTAGCCCGGCCCGTGTTCGTCGCGCCCGCCGTCCGGCCGGTCCCGAAATCGCCGGTAACCGCCCCCCGCGATCCCGGCTTCGGGGGTGTCCGCCAGCAGTCCGCAAAGCGATGCGGCGGCCTCGGGCAAGGCGAGATCGTCATCGTCGCAGATCCAGATCAGATCCCCGCGGGCTTCGCGCAGCGCCGCGTTGAGCGCTCTCGACTTGCCACCGTTGTCGCCGCGAAAATACCTGATCTTGTCGCCCATGCCCCGCGCGGTCGCTTCGGTCCCGTCGGTCGATCCGTCATCCCAGACGATGATCTCGTCGGGTCTGCGTGTCTGTGCGCACAACGCCGCGACAGCCTGCGCGAGGTAGCCTGACCTGTTATACGTTGGCACGATTGCCGTGATCGAAGTCATGCGCGAGCAGCTCCGTTGAACTCTGCGGCATTCAAAGCGTCCTGGGCCGGCAAAAGCAAGATCTTCCCCGATGGCATTGCCGCGTCGCCCGGCCCGGCACCGCGACGATCAGCCCCGACCCACGCGCATCAGCGCCCGACGCCCGTGTAGGCGGTGAAGCCGGCGCCGCGGACATCGCCCNGTATCGGCCCGGTTTCTGCGGCCCTGCTGATTGCGGAAATGCCGGAACTCGGTCGGATGACTGCCGGTGAAGCCGCAGCCATGACCGGCCTCGCGCCCGTGCCCCACGACAGTGGATCGATGCGAGGCAGGCGCGCGATCGCCGGAGGACGTCGCGCCCTGCGACATGTGCTGTACCAAGCTGCACTTGCCGCCGCTTGTCACAATCCAGTTCTGAAGCCGGTCGCGCAGCGGCTCAAAGCGCGTGGCAAACCGCACAAGGTCGTTATCGTCGCAATCGCGCGCAGACTCGCCACCATCGCAAATGCCATCCTCAAATCAGGCATCCCCTGGCAAGCAAAGCCGATCATCTAGACACAGTTGCTAACGATACCCTCACCAGAATTTCATGAATAACCTAGATTAAACCCGGTGATAGTCCCTATACCAGTTGACGAAGCGCGCCACGCCATCGCGCATGTCGGTCTGCGGGGCATATCCGGTCAGTGCCCGCAACAGCGATGCATCGGCCCAAGTGGCGGGCACGTCCCCTTTTTGCATGTCCATGTAGTTGCGGATCGCGGTTCGGCCGGTCGCGGCCTCGATCGCGTCAATGAAATCCTCCAGTCGGACCTTGGTGGAATTGCCGATATTCACCACCCGCCAGGGCGCCACCGGCGACAGGCTGTCACCAGGCACGGGCGCATCCTGACCAGGTATTGCGTCGATGAGCCCCCTGATACCGCGCACAAGATCCTCCACATAGGTGAAATCACGCCACATCTCCCCATGGTTATAAACATCGATGGGGGCCCCCTCGAGAACGGCCTTGGTAAACTTGAATAGCGCCATGTCGGGCCGTCCCCAGGGTCCATAGACAGTAAAGAAGCGAAACATTGTAATCGGCAGCCCATGGATATGCGCCCAAGCGTGGGCCATTGCTTCGCCCGCCTTCTTAGTGGCCGCATAGAACGACATCTGCGTGTCGGCCTTCATCGACTCAGAATAGGGCATGTCAGGGTTCGCGCCATAGACCGAACTCGTCGAGGCCATCAACAGATGCGCGGGCCGCGCGGCGAGGGCCGCTTCCATCACGTTGAAGCTGCCCTCGATATTGGCCTCGAGATAGGCACGCGGATTTTCAATCGAATAACGCACGCCCGCTTGTGCTGCGAGATGCACAATCACATCGGGGACAAAATCTTTTACCGTTTGAGCCAGTGTCGGCGCATCTTCCAGCATCGCCTCGGTCGCGTTGAAGCGCGGGTGCCGGCGTAGCGTGTCATGGCGGCGCTGTTTTAGCGTAACGTCGTAATAGTCCGTCATCCCGTCGTAACCGGTAACTTCGCAGCCTTCCTGCAACAACAGTTCGGCGAGGTGGAAGCCGATGAACCCGGCGGTCCCGGTGATGAAGACGCGCATCAGCGCCCGACGCCCGTATAGGCGGTGAAGCCGGCGCCGCGGACATCGCCTGCGGCGTAGACGTTGCGCAGGTCGGCCATCCGCGGGGTCGCCATCGCGCCGGCCAGCGCCGCGAGGTCGAGCGCGCGGAACTCGTTCCATTCGGTCAGGATCACCAGCAGGTCGGCGTCCTTCGCCGCGACATAGGGATCGTCGCACCACGTGACACCCGGCAGCAGCGCCTCGCCCTCGCGCTTGCCCTGCGGGTCGACCACGCGCACGCGCGCCCCGCCGCCCACCAGCGCGGGGATGATGGTGAGGGCGGGGGCCGCGCGCATGTCGTCGGTATTGGGCTTGAAGGTCACGCCCAGCACCGCCACCGTGCGGCCGTTGAAGCTGTCATCGCAGAGATCGCGCAGCTTCTCGATCATCCGCAGCTTGACCGCGTCGTTGACGCGGATCACGCTCTCGACGATGGTCTGCGGCACGGCGTGTTCCTGCCCGATCCGCGCCAGCGCCGAGGTGTCCTTGGGAAAGCAGGACCCGCCATAGCCCGGCCCGGCATGCAGGAACTTGTTGCCGATCCGCCCGTCGAGACCCATGCCGCGCGCCACTTCCTTGACATCCGCGCCGACCCGCTCGCACAGCGCCGCGACCTCGTTGATGAAGCTGATCTTGGTCGCCAGGAACGCGTTGGCGGCGTATTTGATCATCTCGGCGGATTCCAG